>NZ_PIJF01000022.1:491-44061 GCF_002809985.1 Geobacillus sp. WSUCF-018B | reverse complement strand
TTCCTCTCGATTGGAAATCCGGGATGGCCGCTGCTTTGTTTGAGTATGCCCAAATTTATGGAAGGCGTATGTATAATTTTGGATAATCAACACTCGTGAATATAACTATGTGTTATAATATGATAAACATCTGTTTTGGGGGGAAGATTGTGAAAGTATCTTTGGGGTTACTAATATTTTGGTGTCTTCTTTCAGGGTTAATTTTATATGTAATAATTGAAACAGCAGTTAGAAGAGCTATAGATAGCTCTAGATTAACTGAAAAAATAGATAAAATTTTAAATGAAAAGAACAAAAGAGATTAAAGTTCTGATTGATAATTCCCTACGTATCTGTACTTGAGCAAATTTACTAACATAAAACCCGTGGTGCTATATAAATCAAACTTGGTTTTTCAACTAATTAATATTACATTACGACAACGATAATCATTCACCTATATACCCGTGGTGCTGGTTGAGCGTTAGAACTCAACTAGCCCTAGTGTGACCAGCGAATAGGCTAACAATATGCCGTCGAGCGCTACTTCAAATCCGATCATGGAATTCGCTCGAATCTCTGTGATCCGGTATTGGTCAACCAGAACCGAGAACACCGTCTCGATCACTTTGCGTTTTTGTTGGATCCACTTCTCCCATGCCTCGGACGGGCGATGTTTCTGGTTTTTTCGAGACGGAGTCCAAAGCGCCATTTGGTATTCTTCGTACAGCCTTTTTTGCAAGTCACGGCTAATGAACCCTTTGTCCCCGAGGTTATAGGGATGAGGAATTTGGGTCATCACGCTTTCGGCTGCGATTCGATCGTGGCAGGATGCTTCCGTCACCACATATCCCATTGGCAAACCTTGATCGGTCACTTGAAGGTGCAGTTTCAACCCGTAGTACCATTGCTTTTTTGAAGCGCAATACCCGATGTCGGCGATCCCTTGAAACCGTTTGACACGATGCATTCTCGCAGCATGGCACAACGGGAGCGGCAAGCTATCGACCACGGCATAGGCATGATGTTGGCCGCGTTTCGCCAGTTCATGGCGGATCCATTTCATCGCCCAGCGCAGCGCCCGGCAACGGCGATTGTATCGGGAACGTTCGAGAAACTGCCCGTTTGTGAACAAATTTCCGGTGACAAAGCAATGCCATGCACGTTCGGAAGAGAAGCCAAGCAGCTTTCCTAAAAGATGAATAGCAATGATCACCGTATCTTCTTGTTTCACCAAATGACGATTGCGACGTTGAAGATAGAATTGAATTTGTGACAGCTGGGCAGAAACAAAAAAGAAAATGACTGCATATTGTTTTTGAATCTTTGCTTGATCTGTAGTAAAATGAAAGTGCTCTTGCATGGGGATTCTCCTTTCGAATGTTGGATAACACTTTCATTCTACAGGAGATCCACAAGCAAGGGCTATTTTTATGCTTACTCGATTTTATCTAGCACCACGGGTTTTTGATGAACTCCTGTCATATAAAGGATGTCCGGTTGGGCGCAAAGAAGGAAAACCAATGCACGTTGACGAATATGTCAATGCTATAGTAGTAGTATAAAGTTTTTTGATGATAGAAAAAAGGAGGATGTAAGGGATTTTGTCGAAAAATATTTTTTGGACACCCCTGAGAGGCCGAAAAGCCTTGATAGATCAACATTTCTAGAGGGAGGAGAATGGATTGTCGTTAAGCGTTTATATCATTCGCACGATGTTCGTTGTCATTCCCGGCACGGCGGCGATCGGCCTTGCGATATGCCTGGCCAATGGCATTCGCGGGGCGGCATTTTGGTGGACGCTTGTTGCTACGGTGCTGTTTGGCGCGATGCTCGGCTTCGTTTCGGCAACGCTCAACTATCGACGGTTTGTTGCCCCGATTGCCGTTATTAACGAACATTTAGGCAAGATGACAGGCGGAGATTTGACGGTGCGCATACCGCTTGATCGCGTGCAGCAGCTGCGGCCGATTGCGGCGTCGTTAAACGATATGGCAGACGCTTGGCAAAGTGTGATGGGGCAAATCCAACATCATGCCGAAGAAGTAGCGCAATATTCTCAGCAGCTTGCCGCTGTCGCTGAGCAGACGACGAAAGCGACAGAGCAAATTGCGACAACGATGGAAACGCTTGCGGCAAGTGCGGAGGAGCAGGCCGATGCTGTCCGCACCACCGCCGCGTCCGTGCATGATATTTCCCAAACATTGAGCGACGTCGCTTGCCATACGAAAGAAGTGGCGCACCGGGCTGAGAAAACATCGGCGAAAGCAGAGGACGGCAAGCAGTCCATCGGACAAATGTCCGAGCAAATGCAGTTCATTTACGACCACGTTCAAGCGCTTGGCCAGGTCGTTCAAAGGCTCGGGGAGCGCTCGAATGAGATTGGACAGATTACGGAAGCGATCACCGGCATTGCGTCGCAGACGAATTTGTTGGCGCTCAATGCCGCGATCGAAGCAGCGCGCGCCGGCGAGCAAGGGAAAGGGTTTGCGGTTGTCGCGGATGAAGTGCGCAAGCTAGCAGAACAATCAGCGCGCTCCGCGCAACAAATTTCCGAGCTGATCGGTTACATTCAAGAAGAAACGAAGCGGGCAGTTTCGTCTGCCGAACAGGTGATCTCCGAAGTAGCGAAAGGATTGAACGTTGCGGCGGCATGCGGCCAATCATTTGCCCATATCCGCGAGGAGGTCGGCCAAGTGAGTCAACAAATTGGACAAGTCTCATCCGCCATCGAGCAAATGACGGAGCATGCTCGTCAAGTGAACGACGCACTCCAACAGATGACCAATATTGTCGAACAGTCAGCGTCTGGTGCGGCCAACGTATCGGCAGCGACCCAGGAACAAATGGCTTCCGTCGAGGAAATCGCCTCTTCGTCGACATCGCTCGGTCAGATGGCGGACGAGATGCGGGCAATGCTGAAGAAATTTTCTGTGTGAGTGAGGAAAAGGACGCTTTCTTCGAGAAAGAGGGGCTTTCAAACGACGTGTGGGAGTCAACGTTTGGAATAAAATGGTTTGCATCTTTGCCAATTGCCTGATAAAATAAAAAAGTCAGTCATCATTGTTATACGCTCATCTGCTAGGGGAGTCCGGGAGCCGGGCTGAGAAAAGAACGCGATGAAGTTCTTTGACCCTTTGAACCTGATCTGGGTCATGCCAGCGTAGGGAAGCAGGCAGCGGGAACAGATGGACGCACAGGCTGTTCATTTGGCCTTTTTGCCTTGATCGGGTTCCGTTCGTTTTGCGGAACCCGTTTTTGCGTAAATATCCCCCGTCTTTGCCTCTCTTTTGCTGGTGCGGCTGCAGGTCTCAACCACCATTTCAAAGGAGGAAAGCCGCATGGAAAACATCCGCTCGTTCATGTCATTTCCAGCTAGCCGCAAGGTGTACATTGAAGGATCGCGCAAGGATGTGCGCGTGCCGATGAGAGAGATCGTGTTGTCGCCGACGAAAACGCCGCAAGGAACGGTGGAAAACGAGCCGGTGCGCGTCTATGACACAACCGGTCCATACACCGATCCTCATTTTGAGCCGGACGTCGAAAAAGGATTGCCGCCTCTTCGACGCAACTGGATTGTTGAGCGCGGCGATGTCGAAGAAGTGAAGCCATCAGCGACCGCCGGCGTCCGCCCGCTGCCGTTCGTGCGCCGTCCATTGAGGGCAAAGCCCGGAAAAACAGTGACACAAATGCATTACGCCAAACGGGGAATCATCACACCAGAGATGGAGTTCGTCGCCATCCGTGAACGAATCGACCCCGAAATCGTTCGCCAGGAAGTAGCGGCCGGACGGGCGATCATTCCGGCGAACATTAATCACCCCGAGAGTGAGCCGATGATCATCGGCCGTCGTTTCCATGTGAAAATTAATGCCAATATCGGCAACTCGGCCGTTTCATCCTCGATTGAAGATGAAGTGGAAAAGCTGCTTTGGGCGGTGCGTTGGGGCGCCGATACGGTCATGGATTTGTCGACCGGCAAACACATTCATGAAACGCGCGAGTACATCATCCGCAATTCGCCGGTCCCCGTGGGAACGGTGCCGATTTATCAGGCGCTCGAAAAGGTAGGAGGGGTGCCGGAGAAGCTGACATGGGACGTGTACCGCGAGACGCTCATCGAGCAGGCGGAGCAAGGAGTCGACTACATGACGATCCACGCCGGTGTGCGGCTTCATTACATTCCGCTCACCGCCAACCGGACGACCGGCATCGTCTCGCGCGGCGGCTCGATCATCGCCCAATGGTGTTTGGCCCATCATGAAGAAAACTTTTTGTATACGCATTTTGAAGAAATCTGCGAGATTTTGAAACAATACGATGTCGCGATCTCCCTTGGCGACG
Source organism: Geobacillus sp. WSUCF-018B (assembly GCF_002809985.1). NCBI lineage: Bacteria > Bacillati > Bacillota > Bacilli > Caryophanales > Anoxybacillaceae > Geobacillus > Geobacillus sp. WSUCF-018B. The sequence goes on along the minus strand of NZ_PIJF01000022.1, from coordinate 39,738 downwards.
GCTTGCGCCCCGGCTCCATCGCCGATGCGAACGATGAGGCGCAGTTTGCGGAACTGGAAACGCTTGGCGAGCTGACGAAAATCGCCTGGAAGCATGATGTGCAGGTGATGATCGAAGGGCCGGGGCACATTCCGATGCATAAAATTCGCGAAAATGTCGAGCGGGAACAGGAAATTTGTCATGGAGCGCCGTTTTATACGTTAGGGCCGCTTGTCACCGACATCGCGCCCGGGTATGACCATATTACGTCAGCGATTGGCGCCGCCATCATTGGCGCTTATGGAACGGCGATGCTTTGTTACGTAACGCCCAAAGAACATTTAGGGCTGCCGAATAAAGAGGACGTACGCGCCGGGGTCGTGGCCTATAAAATCGCCGCCCATGCGGCTGATCTGGCAAAAGGGCATCCAGCCGCTCAGCAGCGTGACGACGCGCTCTCGAAAGCGCGCTTTGAATTTCGTTGGAACGATCAGTTCAATTTATCCCTCGATCCGGAACGGGCCCGCGAGTATCATGATGAAACATTGCCGGCTGAGGCGGCGAAAACGGCCCATTTTTGTTCGATGTGCGGGCCGAAATTTTGTTCCATGAACATTTCACATGAACTGCAACGGAAAATCAAAGAGGAGGGGATGAAAGAAAAAGCGCAACAATTTATTCGGCAAGGGTCGTCGCTGTATCAATGACAAGAAGCGGGCTGCGATGCTCGGCATGGTGGAGAGGATATGGAAGTTCGATCAACGGAAAAAGCATGAGCTGGAAAACGCTCGGTGCTGATCGAAGCAGCGGAGGGGGGCGAACGTTCATCGCCCCTCTTGTTTGTTCTGCAAATTGGTGCGGTTCCTTATTATTTTAAAAATATATAATTTTTAAAAAATATATTTACAAATCGTTTCAGATGGATTATGATAATGGCATAAGGTGCAAATTTTGAATCATAGAATGATCATGAGGGGAAAACTGCGCAGTCTATCGCGGCGCCTTCGCCGGCGCTTCGCTTCCATAGACAGCGGCCAGTTGCGTCATCGAACCGTGGATGATGCCGGCCGCTTTTTTTTATGGCGAAAGGGCCGGGTTTCAGAAGGTGGATCGCGTTTTTCTAGCAGCTTAGTGAAAAAAAATAACCCCTTCTCCTGCATCGACCGCTTTTCGAGAAAAAAGATTTTGATGATGTCTTGATGTGCGCAAGCCATTGGTATGATAGGCTGCTTCTGGAACGTGAGACGGGCATGAGGGGGATGGGCGTGCGCATAAACTGAAACGAAGGGCCATGAGGAGGGATGGGATTGAACACATTTTCCGATATTGTGCAGACGATGCCGCCATATTTGTTCTCCCGATTTCAAAAGAAAAAAGAAGAACTGCTAAAGCTCGGGGTCGATGTCATTGATTTAGGGATCGGCGCCCCCGATTTGCCGCCCCCTTCCTTTATCATCGAAGCGTTGAAAGAAGCGCTCGATGCGCCAGAACACTATACGTATTCGCCGTATGGCGGCTGTAGGGAGTATCGGGAAGCGGTCGCGCGTTTTTATGAACGGGAATATGGCGTCAAGCTCGATCCGGAGACCGAGGTGTTGGCGTTAATCGGCTCGAAAGAAGGAATCGTCCATTTGCTGCAAGCCGTTCTCAATCCCGGCGAGCTCGCCTTAGTGCCTGATCCAGGCTATCCTGTCTACCGGACGGCCGTCCATTTTGCCCGCGGCCAGAGCCGATCGCTGCCGCTCGATGCGCAACATGGTTATATTCCTCGGTTTGATGCGCTTCCCTCGTCCGTTTATGACCAAGCGAAAATCATGTTTCTCAATTATCCGAGCAATCCGACGGCCGCCGCTGTCGATTTGGATGTATTGGCCGAAGCCGTTTCACTTGCCCGTCGGCACCGGATGTTCATTGCTCATGATGCGGCCTACTCGTTCGTGACGTTTGCCGGTTTTCAAGCGCCGAGCATTTTGCAGGTGGACGGGGCAAAGGAAGTGGCGGTGGAATTTGGATCGTTGTCCAAAAGCTATAACATGGCCGGCTGCCGCATCGGATACGTGGTCGGAAACCGGGACATGATTCGAGCGCTTTCGGTGATCAAGAGCAACACGGATACGTGCCAGTTTATTCCGATCCAGAAGGCGGCGGTGGCCGCTTTGATGAACGGACAGACGTTTATTCGAGAAAATAGCCGCATTTATGAACAACGCATGAATAGGATGGTCGAGAAACTCCGAGAACTGGGCATCGACGTGCAGCGGCCGAAAGCGACCTTTTTCTTGTGGATCCCGGTCTATGACGGATACTCATCCGAACGATTTGCCGCCAAACTGCTCGAAGAAGCGGGAGTCATCGTCACACCGGGAACAGCGTTTGGACCCGCAGGGGAAGGATATGTCCGCGTATCGCTGTCAGCGCCGCTCGAGCGTCTAGAGCAAGCCGTTGAACGATGGAAGCAAGTGGATTGGGAGGAATCGGCGCGATGAAGAGAACGATGCGTCACATCACGGTGGCTCAAGCCATCGTCGAATGTTTCAAACAGGAACAAATCCGTTATGTGTTTGGTGTGCCGGGGGAAAGTTATTTGCCCCTCCTTGATGCCATCTATGATGAGCCATCCATCGAGTTCATCTCCGCCCGCCATGAAGGGGGTGCTTCCTTTATGGCGGAAGGGTATGCGAAAGCGTCGCAAAAGTGCGGCGTCGTGCTGGCTACAAGGGCGGTTGGCGGAGCGAATTTGGCGATTGGCGTCCATACCGCCAGGCAAGATTCCACTCCGATGGTCGTGTTTTTGGGGCAAGTGAACAGCCGCTTCCTAGGGCGTGAAGGATTTCAGGAAGTCGATATGGAAGCGTTTTTTCGTCCGATCGCCAAATGGGCGGTCGAAATTCGCGAAGCCGAGCGGGTGCCAGAGCTGGTGCAAAGGGCGTTTCGCACCGCGAAAACAGGGCGGCCCGGCCCCGTCGTCGTTTCACTGCCAGAAGATGTCTTTTCCAAAACGATAGCGGAAGCAGTGATAGCCGAGACCGATGTGCCGAAGCCGGCCCCAAGGCAAGAAGATATACAGCACATTGAAGAGATTCTGAAGCGCGCCAAACGGCCGCTCGTGATTGCTGGCGGCGGCGTCAAATGGTCGGGAGCGGAGCAGTTGCTGCGCTTATGGGCGGAAAAGTATGCACTTCCGGTCATGGCGGCGTTCCGGAGGCATGATGTGTTTCCCCACAACCATCCGTGCTATGTCGGACACCTAGGCCTAGGGACGCCGAAAGAGGTCATGGAAACGGCTGAGCAGGCCGATGTGGTGATGGCGTTGGGGACGCGGCTGTCGGAAGTGACGACGCAAGATTACCGTTTGCTATCTCCAACGCAGACGCTGATTCACATCGATATTGACAGCGATGGATTCGGAAAAGTGTATGCACCGGATCTCGCGGTTTGGGCTGACTGTCAGGAAGTGCTGTCCCGTTTGCTCGATCTCGCGGTGCGGCCGTCTTGGCAAGAATGGGCGGCTGAACGGAGGAAACGGTACGAACAAACAGCCAGGCTGCCGGTGGAACATCGCAATCTCTATGAAGCTGTGATGGCAAGTTTGGCGCGCCATTTGCCAAAAAATGCGGTCATTACGAACGATGCGGGGAATTTCGCCGGTTGGCTCCATGCTTTTTTCCCGTTTGGGGATGGGCACACGTACATCGGCCCGACGTCAGGAGCGATGGGATATGGCATGCCGGCTGCCATTGGCGCGAAACTGGCCTTTCCCGACCGGACCGTCGTTTCTTTATCCGGGGATGGCGGCTTTATGATGACGGTGCAGGAGTTGGAAACGGCCGCTCGATACGATATTCCGATCATTAGCATTGTGTTTAACAATCATATGTACGGCACCATCCGCATGCATCAAGAATTGCAGTTTCCGGGGCGGGTCATCGGCACCGATTTAGGCCGCGTGTCGTTTGCCCGTTTGGCAGAATGCTTGAACAGCTGCGGATTCCAAGTGCAGACGGAACAACAGTTCACGGAAGCGCTTCTGTTGGCGCTTGAAGCCAAGAAGCCGACGGTGATTGAAGTGTTGACCGATCCGAACCACATTTCGGTGGCGGCAACGATCCAAGACTTGCGGGCCAAGAGGAAGTCCTGACGATCATCGCTCGGCGTTCAATGTATAAATTATCTCAATAAATCATCTAGAAAAATGGGGGGAGTATACAGTGAAAATCCAAAACTATATCAATGGAGAATGGAAGGAGCCAAGCACCGGGCAATTTGCGCCGGTGATCAATCCGGCGACGGGGGAAACGATTGCCGAGGTGGCGATGTCCGGGCCAAACGATATCGATGAAGCGGTTCAGGCAGCCAAAGAAGCGCAAAAACAGTGGGCCCTCGTGCCGGCGCCGAAACGCGCGGAAATCTTGTATAAAGTTGGGATGCTGCTAAAGGAGCGGAAAGAACAGTTGGCCCGGCTGTTGACGATGGAAATGGGCAAGGTGATCGAGGAAGCGCGCGGCGAAGTGCAGGAAGGCATTGATATGGCGTTTTACATGGCGGGGGAAGGGCGGCGGTTGTTCGGCGATACGACGCCGTCTGAACTGAAAGACAAGTTTGCGATGAGCGTCCGCGTGCCGGTGGGGGTTGTCGGCATCATCACTCCTTGGAACTTTCCGATTGCCATCGCAACGTGGAAGTCGTTCCCCGCGATTGTGGCCGGCAATGCGGTCGTATGGAAGCCCGCGCCCGAGACACCGATCATGGCGCAGGAATTAGCTCGCATTTTTGAAGAAGCGGGCTTGCCTCCGGGAGTGTTTCATGTGGTCCACGGTGACGGACCGACAGTCGGCAATGCGCTCGTCGAGCATCCGGATGTCAAGGTCATCTCATTTACCGGATCGAATGAAGTCGGGCGGATGATTGCGGAAAAATGCGGACGGCTGTTGAAAAAGGTGTCGCTTGAAATGGGAGGAAAAAACGCCGTCATTGTGATGGATGATGCGGATTTGACATTGGCGGTTGACGGCATCATCTGGAGTGCGTTCGGCACATCAGGCCAGCGGTGCACGGCGTGCAGCCGGGTCATCGTCCATGAGCGGGTGAAACAGGAGCTTGAGCGGCGTCTGCTTGAAGCCGTGAAAACATTGAAAATCGGCAACGGGTTGGATGAAACGGTCAAAGTCGGACCCGTCATCCATGAAGAGGCGCTGCAAAAAATCGACCGCTACGTGCGCATTGGTGTAGAAGAAGGGGCGAAATTGCTGATTGGCGGTCATCGACTGCGCGAGGGCGACTATGCGCGCGGCTTTTATTACGCGCCGACGATTTTCACCGATGTCACGCCGAATATGCGCATCGCCCGCGAAGAAATTTTCGGCCCGGTTGTATCGATCATGTCCGTCCGCAGTTTGGACGAAGCGATCGCCGTCAACAACAGCGTCGATTATGGGCTGTCAAGCGCCATTTTCACCCGCGATGTCAACAATGTATTCCGAGCGATGCGCGATTTGGACACCGGCATCGTGTATGTCAACGCCGGCACGACAGGGGCGGAAATTCATTTGCCGTTTGGCGGCACGAAAGGGACGGGCAACGGCCACCGCGACTCCGGCGTCGCTGCGCTTGACGTCTTCACCGAATGGCGGAGCATTTATGTCGATTTCAGCGGCAAGCTGCAACGGGCGCAAATCGATACCGATGATTGAATCGGGCTGTCGCTTGCAACATGGCCGGCAAAAGAGAAGCGAAGATCAACGTGGAACCTATATCGTGAATCGAAGCGGCGGCCGCGGCAACGATGTGAAAAAAGCGGCTGTCATGTAAGCGTATGGCAAACAATCGGTGACAGAGGGGGAGAGAACGATGAAAGTGCTCGTGCTTGGAGCGGGGCTGATGGGCAAAGAAGCGGCGCGCGATTTAGTACAAAGCCAAGATGTTGAGGCGGTGACGCTGGCGGATGTCGATTTGGCTAAAGTGGAGCAGACGGTGCGGCAGCTTCATTCCGAAAAGCTTGCCGCTGTGCGGGTGGATGCCGGCGATCCGCAACAACTGGCAGCGGCCATGCAAGGGCATGATGTCGTCGTCAATGCCTTGTTTTACCGCTTCAATGAAACGGTGGCGAAAACAGCTATTGCAGCTGGCGTCCATTCTGTCGATTTAGGCGGCCATATCGGCCATATCACCGACCGGGTGCTTGAGCTGCATGAACAAGCCCAAGCCGCTGGGGTGACGATCATTCCGGATCTTGGCGTCGCGCCGGGGATGATCAACATTTTATCCGGCTATGGGGCGAGTCAACTCGATGAGGTGGAATCCATCTTGCTGTATGTTGGCGGCATCCCCGTCCGCCCTGAGCCGCCGCTCGAGTACAACCATGTGTTTTCGCTCGAGGGGCTGCTTGACCATTACACCGATCCGTCTCTCATTATCCGCGACGGCCAAAAGCAGGAAGTGCCGTCGCTTTCGGAAGTCGAGCCGATTTATTTCGACCGGTTCGGGCCGCTTGAAGCGTTTCACACCTCAGGCGGGACGTCGACGCTCTCGCGCTCGTTTCCGAACTTGAAGCGGCTCGAGTACAAAACGATCCGCTACCGCGGCCATGCAGAAAAATTTAAGCTGCTCGTCGATTTGAACTTGACGCGCCACGATGTGGAAGTGGAGGTCAATGGATGCAAAGTCAAACCGCGCGATGTGCTGCTTTCCGTCCTGAAGCCGCTGCTTGATTTGAAAGGGAAAGATGATGTGGTGTTGCTTCGGGTCATCGTCGGCGGCCGAAAAGGCGGGAAGGAAACGGTATTGGAATACGAGACCGTCACGTTTAATGACCGCGAAAATAAGGTGACGGCGATGGCGCGCACGACGGCCTACACCATTTCCGCTGTCGCCCAGCTCATCGGCCGCGGGGTGATCACAAAGCGCGGCGTCTATCCGCCGGAGCAAGCCGTGCCAGGAGAGGTGTATATTGAGGAAATGAAAAGGCGCGGGGTCGTGATTAGCGAGAAACAAACGATTCGCCCTTGCTAAAAGGAGAGGGAGCGAATGAACAGGCAGCCGATGGGAAGCCGCGCGAAACCCGAACAGGCTGCCGATAAAGAAGCGCCCGTTTTCAGGTGAAAACGGGCGCTGATCCATGCCAGCCAGCGGGTCTTCCAGCTTGCGTCAAGTTGTGCTGTTTTGGCCTTGTCGTTGGTCAGACTGTTTTCGTCGCCGACGGTTCGTGTTTGTGCCAGACGAGAAAGAGAAAAGCGACAAGCTCGATCCGCGCCCGGATGCCGCTCGATGAGTGCGTGGGCGTTCATAATGAATCCAGGAGTGCAATAGCCGCACTGAAAGGCGAAGTGGCGGACGAAGGCGTGCTGGATGGGGGCATCATCAAGCCCTTCGATCGTGGTGATTTCTTTGCCGACCGTTTCGATAGCCAGCATCATGCATGATTTGATCGGCGTGCCGTCGACTAAGACGGTGCAGGCGCCGCAGTCGCCGTTCAAACAGCCTGGCTTGGCTCCGGTCAGCCCCAGCCCATCGCGCAAAACAAACAGCAGCGTTTCGGCTTGGCGAGTGACGATCGATCTTCGTTCTCTATTAACGTGCAGCACAAGCTCCCGCTTTGTCGTTTCCTCCATGTCCGCATGCTCACCTCCTGTTTAGACGGTTTCTCCGTCTCCGAGCTCACGAAGCATATCTTCAAGCAGCTGGGCGGCGATGATTTGCGCAAGCACTGTTTTCGTGCCCGTGCCGATTTCGACGACGCCGGAGATGACGTTGACGCTGCCGTCGGAGTTGAACGTTAAGATGACGCCCGAGCTAGCATCTGTGTCGATCGTCGATGTTTTCCAGCCGCCGCTGATGCCTTTGGCCCGTACGGTATAGGCGTCAAGCTCAACGCACTGCCATTCGTCCCAGCGCATCAGCTCGCGCAGGCGGTCAAGGCAGGCTGGCATGTTGCCGACGTTGCTTTTCGTGAGCCGCACTTGTGTGGGCGTCGTGTGGCCCGGGCGAATGGCGTTTTTGCGCCGCACCTCCCATGGGTCAAGTTGAAGCGTCTTCGCCAACTCATCAATGGCCCGTTCGACGGCAAATGCCTGCTCGCAATGGCCAAAACTGCGAAACGGTGTCGCGTACGGGCGATTCGTATAGACGCACAAAGAATCACAAAAGACGTTTTCGACATGGTATGGGCCGGTGCAATCGACGGCTGCGGCGCGGCTGACATCGATCGCCTTGTCGGAATAAGCCCCGCCGTCAAATAGAAATAAGATTTCCATGGCCTTGAACAAGCCCTCTTTTGTCGCGCCGATTTTGACGGTTGCCTCCAACCCGATATGAACGGGGGAGGTGACCATGTCGCATTCCCGGTTGTTCCAGACGCTCACTTTTCGGCCGCCGACCGCTTTGGAGGCAAGGTAGGCAAGCAACTCAAGCTGGACGGGCGCTTTTCCTCCGTAGGCGCCGCCGACAAGCGGCGTATGGACGATGACTTTGCCGGTTTCTTCGCCAAAGTACGTATGGAGCAGTTTTTTGATCATAAACGGCGACTGCGAAGAGGCAGAGATATGGATCATGCCGTCCGGCCAAATTTCTGCCGTGGCGCAGCGTGTTTCCATCGCGATATGATCGGAAGGGGCGAACGATACGCTTGTTTCGACGATGACGTCGCTTTCCGCAAACCCTTGTTCAATGTTGCCTTTTCGGATTTTCGTCCGGTGGGCGACGTTTGTCCCTGGCTCAGGATGAGTCGTTTTGTTTTTTTCATAGCGGTCGAGATGTTCATGCAATAATGGAGCGCCTTCTTTCAACGCCTCGCGCGGCGAGCCGACGGCTGGAAGCGGTTCGTAAACGACGCGGACGAGGCGGGCCGCTTGTTCGGCTTGCGCGAGCGTATCGGCTACGACGACGGCGACGACTTCGCCATAGTAGCGCACTTTGTCGACGGCGATCGGCGGACGATCGCGCATGTCTTCACCGGTAAGCGGCAGCCCCTCGCCGGTCACAACAGCATGGACGCCGTGGACGGCGAGCGCGCGGCGTGCATCCAGCGAGAGGATGCGCGCATGGGCGTATGGGCTTGTCACCAAGGCAGCGTGAAGCATTCCTTGTTCTTTGAAATCGTTCGTATACTTCGCCCGGCCGGTCACTTTATCCCACGCTTCTTTGCGGATGATGCTTTTACCGATGGCCATGGGGGCGTCCCTCCTTTTCTTCTCGATAGATGGTGGCGCGTTCATAATCGTCTTTTGTGTCGATGTCAATACCGGTTGACGCATCACCTTCGTACAAAAGGCCATGCCAGTGGGGATCGCGAAAGAGCGTGCGCCCACCGGCATCGCCGTCCAGCGCCAAGAGAGCGGGAAACATTGGGCTTCCAAAAATAACTGGGGGCATCGGCACACCGGAGCAGGAGAAGGCGGCGTAATCGGGACGATGGCGTCGATAAAGGCCGGCCAGCGCATTGATCGTGTCGGATGTGACGAACGGCTGGTCGGCCAATAAGACAGCAGCGGCGTCCGCTCTTTCCTCCATCGCTCGGCGCAACCCGCAGGCCAGCGAATGAGCCAGGCCGCGGTGACAGGCGGCGCAACGGACAAGGCGGCATTTGCCTAGCAGCGCGTCAGGAAGCCAGGCGAGCGTATCGGACGGGGGGATGACGACGATGACAGGCGCTAGACAGGAACGAAGCGCCGCTTTCAGGCCGGCGGTGCCAAGCGTCCCATCCCCCCCATGGCAGGGCGCGTTTATCGGCCCCCATCCGCCGGCTTTGTCCGGCCGCTAAATAAATGGCGGCGATCGTGATGTCCTTCATTGGGCAGCCTCCGCTCCATGCCTGCGCAACACGCTGATCAGCTCGGCGGTGATGCTGATGGCGATTTCATGTGGGCTGCGCGCGCCGATGGACAGCCCAACCGGCGAACGGACAAACGGCGGGGCGGAGCCGGAAGGAAAGAGGCGGTCGGTGCGCCGCCGCGGGCCGAGCACGCCAAGGTAGGCGAGCGGTTTGTCAGCCAGCAGCGAGACGAGTTCGCGGTCGCGTTCAAATTGGTGGGTCATCACGATGACAAAATCGCGTTCATTCAAATGGAGCATTGGCACCGTTTCATGCGGAAAGCCAACCACCCATTCATCAGCGTCGGACACATGGGATGGATGGCAAAACGCTGGACGCCAATCGCTTACGGTGACGGAGAACCCGGCGGCTTTGGCGGCTGAGACGAGCGGCGGGGCGTCCGGACCGGCGCCGAATACGACAAGGCGAGGTTTTGGCCAAAAGTGCTGAACGTAAAATGTTTCCCCGTCCACTTCGTACAAACCGCTTCGCCCTTGATAAAACGGCGTTTTGTGAAGCCATTCGCGCCATTCCCGATGCGGCGTCCGACGGCAACCGCCGAATTGTTCGCCTGTTTCGCTTTGGAAAAACGGCCGCTCGTCTGGATACATGATGCTTCGGACCATCAGTACATGTTCGCCGCGGTCAAGGCAACGCTTGAGCGCCAGCCAATCGAGTTTTGCGTCGCTTGTGACCGGCTCGAGCCAAATGTGGACGAGGCCGTTGCAGCCGGCGCCCTGCCCCCACGACCAATCATCCTCAGTCCGCAAGTCAAACGAAACAGCGGCTGCCTGGCGGTTCGCCAATACCTCACGCGCGTAAGCTGCCGCTGCTTCTTCCAGGCAGCCGCCGCTCAGCAGCCCGACTGTTTCTCCGTTGGCGCCAATCCACATGCACGTCCCTTCTTTTTGGTAGGCTGAGCCTTCCACACTGATGATGATGGCTAACACACCGTCGACCGGCGCGGCGGCGATCGCCTCGAGCACAGCATGGTAACTCTCCATGGCTCATCCTCCTTTCGCATTGCGCCAAAGGCGGCCGAGCTGTTGAAAGCGCGGTGGGATGATGCATCAACTTTCGCAATGGCCGTAAGCGGCGGCAGCGGATGCGGCATCGGTTCGCCCCCTTTCAAAAAAGGCTCTGCTATCGTTATATTTCTGTAACAAATGCCCATGACTGAAAAACAAAAGAAGCCAGCCGTCATCGGCTAGCTTCCTTGTTGTTGATCTGTTTTTCCTTTTCCGAGCCGTCCGGCCCGCTTTGCCGCCTCCCGCAGCAAATACTCGATCTGGGCGTTGACGCTGCGAAACTCGTCCTGCGCCCATTGTTCGAGCGCGGCATATAATTCATGGTCAATGCGCAGGGGAAATTGTTTTTTCTTTGTCATCGCACTCCACAACCGTTAATATAGACTGCCGGTATTGATCACCGGCTGGGTGGCGCGCTCGGAGACGATCGCGACCATTAAGTTGTTCACCATTGCGGCTTTTCGTTCATCATCTAACTCTAAAATGTTTTCTTTGTCAAGTTGTTCAATCGCCATTTGCGCCATCGAGACAGCGCCTTCGACGATTTTTTTCCGGGCGGCCAAAATGGCGGCTGCTTGTTGACGCTGCAACATGGCGCTCGCAATTTCCGGGGAGTACGCCAAGTGAGTGAGGCGCGCTTCCATCACCTCGACTCCGGCGACACGCAATCGCTCCTGCAGCTCAGCGGCGAGAACATCGGAAATAATATCGGCGTTGCCGCGCAACGTAATCTCGTTGTCGTCTTCAAACGTGTCGTATGGATATTTCGTTGCGACATGGCGGATGGCCGCTTCGCTTTGAATCTCAACAAATTGTTCATAATCATCAACGTCAAACACCGCCTTGGCTGAATCGATGACGCGAAAGACGACGACGGCGGCGATTTCAATTGGATTGCCTTGAACATCGTTCACTTTTAGCTTCTTGCTCGTGAAGTTGCGCACGCGCAGCGATACTTTCTTGCGAACGGTGAGCGGCACGGTGAAAAACAGCCCGCTGTCGCGAATCGTGCCAAAGTAGCGGCCGAAAAAAATGATCACTTTTGCTTGATTCGGCTGAACGATCGTGATGCCAGTCGCCAAGAAGGCGGCAAGGGCGAAGCAGAAAACGGCCAATAAGAGCTGCGCTTGAATGAGGCTGACAAAACCAGCCAGAACGAAAAGGGCGACGCATCCGATGCCGATAAATCCATCTATGCGCCATGCTTCTTGTTCTCTCATCCCTATCCCCCTTATAATGTCGATTTGATATTTATATGATATCATATAATCAAAAAAATGGAAAGCTGAAGATGAGAAGGTGGAGTGGTTGATGGCTCGCCGCGAAGCACATGTTTCCCCTAATTTTTCATCCAGAGGCATCAACGGCGATCATTCATCCTGTTACTGTTTTAATGAACTAAAAAATGGAAATTCATCATTGACATCGCTTTCATTGTCATCATACAATAGAAAAAAAGACCAATAGGTGTGTAGAAGCAATGGAACCAAGACAAGCGCGCATCGGCCGGCAGGCGTTGCTGCTGGCGATGCTGGATGAGGGGGAGGAAGGCCCGGTCTTGAGCCAGCTTGAGGCGCTTTCGTGGCGCTATTGCCAAGGGCGGGTCGGGGCGATGGAGCCGCAAAAAATCGTCGCGGCGATTGAGACGGCGGCAAAGCGGCATGGAGTGGTGGACGGCGGCTTGTACCGCGAGATGCACGCCTTATACCATGCGATTTTAGAGGCGGTGCATGGCGTGACGAGGGGGCAGGTAGAGCTGGGAGATTTGTTGAGAACCGCTGGCCTTCGTTTCGCCGTCGTGCGCGGCATGCCGTATGAACAGCCGAACGAAGGGGAATGGCTCGCCGTTGCCTTGTACGGGACGATCGGCGCCCCGGTGCGCGGGCTTGAGCACGAGGCGGCGGGGCTTGGAATCAATCATATATAAGCACGCTCCATGCCTAGAGCGATGAGTCATGAGGAGGCGAACACTGCCATATGGCAGGCCGCCTCCTTTTTTGTTTGCCCAGGCGTTCGATTGAGAAAACAAACGAAGGGAGATGGAATGATGATCGTATTGACCGGGCATACATTGACGATCGATGAGGTAAGACGTGTTGTCTATGAACGGGAGCGGGTGGCGGCCGATGAGGAAAGCATGAGGGCTGTCGAGAAAAGCCGCGCGGCAGTGGAACAAGCGATCTCCAATGGACGGACGATCTATGGCGTGAATACGGGTTTTGGCAAACTCGCCGATGTGCGCATTGAAGGAAGCGACCTTGAACAGCTGCAAATCAATCTTCTTCGCTCGCACGCTTGTGCCGTCGGCGAGCCATTTGCCGAAGATGTCGTGAGGGCGATGCTTCTTTTGCGGGCGAATGCGTTGTTGAAAGGGTATTCCGGCGTGCGTCCGGCGGTCATTGAGCAGTTGCTCGCATTTTTGAACACCGGCATCCATCCGATCGTGCCGCAGCAAGGTTCCCTCGGCGCCAGCGGCGATTTAGCGCCGCTCGCCCATTTGGCGCTGGCGCTTGCCGGCGAGGGAGAGACGATGTACCAAGGGCGGCGGATGCCTGCCGCCCAAGCGCTTTCACAAGCGGAGATTTCACCGCTTTCCCTTCAGGAAAAAGAAGGGCTGGCGCTTATTAACGGCACGCAGGTGATGACAGCCGTCGGAGCCCTTGCTTACTTAGAGGCGGAACAACTGGCGTATGACAGTGAATGGATCGCGGCGCTGACGATTGAGGCGCTTTATGGCATTGTGGACGCGTTTGACGCCCGCATCCATGCAGCCCGCGGGTTTCAGGAGCAGGCGGAGGTGGCGGAACGGCTGCGCCGCTATTTAGCGGGCAGCCAACTCACAACAAGGCAAGGGGAGCGGCGCGTGCAAGACGCGTATTCGATCCGCTGCCTCCCGCAAGTGCACGGAGCGTCGCTTAGGGCGCTTCGTTATGTGAAGGAAACGCTTGAAATCGAAATGAACGCTGCTACGGACAATCCGCTTATTTTTGCGGACGGGACGGTGCTCTCTGGCGGCAACTTTCATGGCCAACCCGTTGCGATCGCCATGGATTTGTTGAAAATCGCGGTGGCGGAGCTGGCCAACATCAGCGAACGCCGCATCGAACGGCTTGTCAATCCGCAGCTTAGCGAAGGCTTGCCGCCATTTTTAAGCCCACAGCCCGGCTTGCAGTCTGGGGCAATGATTATGCAATATGTCGCCGCTTCGCTCGTGTCGGAAAACAAGACGCTCGCCCACCCAGCCAGCGTCGATTCGATTCCGTCTTCAGCGAACCAAGAGGATCACGTCAGCATGGGAACGACCGCCGCCCGCCATGCGTACATGATCGTGCAAAACGCTCGAAAAGTGTTGGCGATTGAGCTCATTTGCGCTTTGCAGGCTGTCGAAGCGCGCGGCATCGAGCGAATGGCCCCGTCAACGAGGCAGTTTTACCATAAGGCGCGCCGCATTGTTTCCTCCATTACAGCTGACCGCGTCTTTTCTGATGACATTGAAGCGGTGGCTAAGTGGCTTGAGGAAAGAGCCAAACATGGCGTTGTTTGCCAGGAAGTGCGGGTGTAAAAGAGAAATGGTGGGGAATGAGGAGGGGAAGTGAAGTGGACAAATGGGAAAGAGCTTCGATCTCGCCAAAGGATAGGTGTTTGGAAGGAGATGGCCAAAGAACGGTGAGGAGATCGTAGAACGCTCAATAGGATCAGAGTGAAACGAGCATGGATTCGTGCTCTGTCTCAGGAAAGATAAGGAAGACGCATTCGTGAAAGCTGGCTTCCTTTTTTTAGAGACGACTTCATGGGCCTTGGACCGTCCATTCACGTCTCTTTAGAAAACGGAAGACGAATGTTGGCTAAGCGCAGCCAAAAAGGTTGGTGAAAGATGACCGATTTCGCCAAACCCACTGCTTTCGGCTGAAAGAGAAGTCCGTTTGAGAAGAGAGTCCGTTTTCTGCGACTTTTCACGAGATGGACTCGGGAAGCTTCTGCTTTCAGTGTCAGAGTAGGCAGCGGGATCATCGCCCATTGTGTATCATCTCATCCGAGATTTTCGGTTGATTTCCAGTGAGGCAGTGGATGGGTTGATAGTTGTCCCCCACTGAAATTTGCAGTATGATGAAGAAGAAAAGCAAAGGGGAGAGGGGGGCTTTTGTTGACTATTTCTGCCGCGGCGCTGTTGGCGTTGTGGAAGATTATTGCAATTGATATCATTTTGTCGGGGGATAATGCGGTCGTCATTGCGATGGCGACGCGCCGGCTGCCGAATGACCAGCGGAACAAAGCGATCGTATGGGGAACGGCGGGGGCGGTGCTGCTCCGCATTTTGTTTGCGGCGGTCATCGTCTTTTTGCTCAACATCCCGTTCGTTCACTTTGTGGGCGGTTTGCTGCTTGTCTGGATCGCCTATAAAGTGCTTGTTGAGCGGGAGGAGGAGGCCAAAGTGCAAGCGGCAGACCGGTTGCTGAAAGCCATCATGACGATCATCATCGCCGATGCGGTCATGAGCTTGGACAATGTCGTCGCCGTCGCCGGGGCGGCGGAAGGGCATCTAGGCATGCTAGCGCTTGGGGTCGCCATCAGCATCCCGATCATGATTTTCGGCTCCAAAGCGATCGTCCATGTGATGGAAAAACATCGTTGGATCGCATACGTCGGCTCGGGCATTTTGGCGTGGACGGCCGGAAAGATGATGGCAGGGGATGAAGGGGTATTGCATTGGTTTCACCTTTCTTACGGCCCGTTCGTCTACGCGGTGGCCGCTGGCGTGACGATTTTGGTCGTGTCTGCCGGCTACATCACGAATAAAAGAGCCGAGCGTGAAGAAGGGACGTTGATTTGAGCGGTTGGAGGTGGTGTGATGCCATGAACATCCGACGCATTCTCGTGACGGGAAGGCTTTATGCCGAGCTTGCCGCCCTTCTTCCGGACAAGCGGCCCGATAAAGCGTTTCGCTTTGTGGCGGAGGAAGAACTGACGGACGATGATTTCGTCTGGGCGGATGCGTACGTCGGCTTTCGGCCGGCCGGGCCGTTTTCGCTTGCCAACTTGCGCTGGGTGCATTCGCTTGGCGCGGGCGTTGACGCGTTTTTATGGAAGCGGGAATGGAAGAAGGACGTGCTGCTGACGCGGACGGTCGGCTCGTTCGGCGAGCAGATCGCCGAATATTGTCTCAGCTACTTGCTGCGCGACGCCCAATGCCATGACGTTTATGCATGGCATCAAGAGCAGCGGCAGTGGAAGCCGTTCGCACCGAAGCGGCTTGGCGAACAGCGGGTTGTCATTTATGGCACGGGCGAAATCGGCCGGCGCATCGCGGAAACGCTTCGTTTATTTGAGGTTTCCCCGATCGGCGTCTCGCGAAGCGGCCGAGACACGCCGCCGTTTTCGGCTGTTTACCGCCATGAAGAGGCGGGGGAAGCGCTTGCCTGCGCTGATTGGGTGATCGCGGCCCTTCCGCTCACCGAGGAAACGCATCATCTCTTTGACGAGACGTTTTTTGCCTGCCTGCACAATGCAGGCTTTATCAATGTCGGCCGCGGCGCGACGGTCGAGGAGACGGCGCTTGTCGGCGCGCTCGAAAATCGAAACGTCCGCCTCGCGGTGCTTGATGTGTTTGAAGAAGAGCCGCTTCCGCCGCACTCGCCGCTTTGGGTTCATCCGAACGTCATCATCACTCCGCATATCGCGGCGCTCACGTCAGCCGAAGACGCCGCCCAAAGCATTTTAGACACGCTCCGTTGCATCGAAACCGGCGAACCGCTTGCCAATGCGGTCGATGTCAGCCGGCAATATTGAAGGAAAAAAGGTGCCCCATGATATCAAGAAGGGGCACCGTTTCGTTTTGGTCAACGGTCGGTGACGACGATATACGCCGCTTTCATCGGCCCGTGGACGCCGACGACCAAGTTCATTTCAATGTCGGCCGAGTTGCTCGGGCCGGTGATGAAGTTGATGCACGACGGGACGAGCCCGCCTTTTTCGATTTGCTCGTGAATGACCGCCGCCGCTTGCGTCATGCGCGGCACGACCGTGCTTTTCGGGACGATGGCGATATATGTTTTCGGCAAAAAGTGAATGGCCCGCCCTTGTTCATTGCGCGAAAACAACACGACTGTCCCTGATTCCGCGAGCGTGATGTCGCTGAAGACGATGCCGACGTTCGCCTGCTCGGCGGCGTCAATGTTTTGGCGTCCAAGCGCCGGATTCCAAATATGGACGGTCGTTTGTTCCGCGGGCCATTCGTCGCGAAGCAAGGCGGACAGCCCGTACTCGGCAAAGCGCGGGTCATCCGGCACGATGACCGGACCGCCGCCATAGGCGGCCACTTGCCGCCTCAGCGCGCCGGCAAGTTCGGCGCTTGTCGTCTCGATGTAATCGGTATGGATCAATCCGCATTGTTTTTGCAGCACGTTCAGCAAGTCGTCTTGGCTATAGCCGGCAAACACCGTCCATTGCGGCGCATAATCCCATTGCGGCCGGGAGACGCCGGACAGGCGCGGGCTTCTCCCAAGGCGCTCGGCGATGGTTTGCAAAAACGCATCGCGGTTTTGAATGGTGCCACGCGTCATGATGGATTCCCTCCTTTTTGGCGTGTTTGGAACCAGTCACGGAACCGTTCTTTGCTCGGCGCCGGAAATTCGCGGCTTTCCGTCCATGCTTTCAGCGGCCCGGGTCCTTTTGTGACGCGCCCGTCCTCTACAAACGGAGCGAAGGCGCTCGGTGCGAATTTCGTGCCGAAGCGGTAGAGCGACGATGAGGCTGTCCCGAGGCGGAACGCTTTCATCGCCAGTTTTTCTGCGACCGGCGCTTTTCCTTCCCGCTCGACGATGATTTGGCGATGCTTGATGAGCAGCTCGTGAAGCGGGATTTTCACCGGGCACGCCTCGGTACAGGCGGCGCACAGCGAGGAGGCGTACGGAAGCTCCTTGTAGTCGTCGTAGCCGCCCAACAGCGGCGACAATACCGCGCCGATCGGGCCGGAGTAAATGGAACCGTACGAATGGCCGCCGATATGGCGGTAGACCGGGCAGACGTTGATGCAAGCCGCGCAGCGGATGCACTGCAGCACCGGTTGAAACTCCGTGCCTAAAATTGATGAACGCCCGTTGTCGACGATGACGAGATGGAATTCTTCAGGACCGTCGACGTCGCCTTCATCGCGCGGACCGGTGAGAACGGTGATGTAGCTCGTCAGTTTTTGCCCGACAGAGCTTCGTGTGAGCATGCTCACCAGCACTTCCATCTCCTCAAACGTCGGCACGATCCGCTCCATCCCCATGACGGTAATTTGCGTTTTCGGCAATGCGGTCACCAAATCGGCGTTACCTTCGTTCGTAACGAGCGTAATCGATCCCGATTCAGCGATGGCGAAATTGCAGCCGGTGATGCCGATGTCAGCCGTCAAATAGTCGCGCCGCAGCATTTCACGGGCGTGGCGCGCAAGCTCAACGGGGTCGGACGATTTCGTATAGCCCAGCTTCCGTTGAAAGACATCGCGGATTTGCTCTTTGTTTTTATGGAGCGCCGGACCGACGATATGCGACGGCGGGTCATGGTCGTCAATCTGCAAAATGTACTCACCGAGGTCGGTTTCGACCACTTGACAGCCGATGGCCTCAAGCACCGGATTTAAGTTGATTTCTTCTGTCACCATTGATTTCGATTTGACGATTTTTTTCGCTTGCTTTTCCAAAGCGACGCGGCGGATGTAGTCGTTCGCCTCTTCGGCTGTTTGGGCGAAAAAGACGTGGCCGCCCCGTTTGGCAACGTTTTCACTGAGTTGCATTAAATAAAAGTCCAAGTTTTCGAGCGTATGCTTGCGGATTTGTTCAGCAAGCGACCGCCACTCTTCCCAATGGCCGAGCTCTTCGATGACGCCAAGCCGCCGCACATAGCCGCGGTCTTGCATGCCGGCGACCGCCCCGCGCATAAAATCGTTGTGCAAGTTTTCTTCGACCCGCTTCCAAAACGGACCGTTTTCAATTTTCATCGGCATGTCCGGGATCCTCCTCTCTTACTTTCGTTGATTGAGCACTTCGGCGATATGCATGACGCGAATCGGCTTGCCGAGCCGCTCGATGCGCCCGCCGATGTTCATTAAACAGCCGCAGTCGGCGCCGATTAAATAGTCGGCGTCCACTTCTTCGATATGCGCGATTTTTTCATCGACCATTTGTTCGGAAATCGGCCCCATTTTGACGGAAAATGTGCCGCCAAACCCGCAGCACTGGTGGGCGTTCGGCAGCGGAACGAGCTCAAGCCCTTTGACGTTTTTCAATAGGCAAAGCGGCGCTTCTTTGACGCCAAGAAGGCGGGTCATATGGCAAGACGTATGGTACGTCGCCCGTCCGTGGAGCGAGGCGCCGACATCTTCGACTTTTAGGACATCAACGAGAAATTGCGTCAATTCGTACGTTTTCGCCGCAAGCTGTTTCGCTTCCTCTTCCCATTCCGGGTCGCCGTGGAAAAGGTGTGGATATTCTTTTACCATCGCCGCGCACGAGCCGGATGGGGTGACGACGTAATCAGCGTGGGCGAACGCGCGCATCATCTGTTTCATGGCTTCTTTCGCCTCTTTGACGTAACCGCTGTTATACGCCGGCTGGCCGCAGCATGTTTGCGCTTCTGGAAAATCTACTTCGCAGCCGAGCCGCTCGAGCAGTTCGACGGTCGCCTTGCCGGCGTTCGTATAAAAAAGATCGATGAGGCAAGTGACGAACAAGGACACTTTCATTCGTTTCCCTCCTGTTTTTTGAGGATTCAGTGAACTGGTCATCTGATGACTATATGTCTATTATAAACCATTTTTTCAGATTCGTAGCTCTTTTTTGCAAAAAACGCACTCAGTTTGGCTGCTGAGTGCGAACGTAGCGGCGCAACACGTTTTCGACGTTTGTCAAATGGTCGAGCATGCGCGCCCGGGCGGCGTCTGGATTTTGTTTGCGAATGGCTTCAAAAATGGCCTGGTGTTCCGCAAGCAGTTTTTCGGTCGTCGTGTGTTTCGAAAACAGCCAAATGCGGCGCGTTTCCCGCATCGTTTCAACGATCATCCCGGAAACGCTGTTCATGATGCTTGTGAGCATCGGATTTTGCGATGCTTCGGCGATGGCCATATGAAACGCCCAATCGGCTTTTTCGCCAAGCTCATCGCTGCCGATGCCTTCTTTCATTTGTCGGAGCGCTTCCGCCATGGCTTCAAGATCGCGCTCTGTCCGTTTGGCAGCAGCGAGCGAGGCGGCGCCTGCTTCGAGCAGTTTGCGCACCTCAAGCAAGTGCCAAATATCTTCTTTGTTCATTAAGACGGCGATCGAAAGCGGAAATGTCATCATCGTCGGATCGAACTCACGCACGTACGTCCCTTCGCCTTGCTTCAATTCAATCAGCCCCATCGCTTTTAACGCGGTGAGCGCTTCGCGGATGGCGGCCCGCCCGACTTGGAACTGCTCGGCGAGCTGCTGGACGGAATCGAGCTTATCACCGGGCTTCAACTCGCCGTTTTTGATCATATCAAAAATCGCTTCGGCCACTTCTTCGTAAATTTTTTTCGTTTTGATCCGTTTAAATGCCAATGGATCCACCTCAATACGATAAAGTAGATTTCCGATTGTAGGGGAAATCTCCTGCAATGTCTATTATGATACAGCATCATGGGAAGAGACAAGCGCTTTTTGCAGCTGGGGAGAGGAAGCAGTGAAAGGAACAAACGGTTTGCTCAAGCTTGTCAATGCCATCGGAGCCCATTTGACGTTTATGCCGCCTGTGCCGGGGCTCAATAACCAAATTTTGAACCCAAGCGGTCAGCCGATTGCGGCGGTGTATAAGCTTGAGCTGCTCGGCACGGCTGGGACGGCGATTTTGTTGGCGGCGGTCGTCACCAAGTTCATCATCGGCATCTCGTGGAAAGATTGGGGACGCACGTTTGTAGAAACGCTTAACGAGCTGAAATATCCGATTGTGACGATCGCTTCGGTCGTCGGCTTTGCCTACATCGCCAACTCGTCAGGCATGAGCACGACGCTTGGGATGGCGTTAGCCAAAACAGGCCCGTTGTTCCCGTTCTTCTCGCCGATTTTAGGCTGGCTCGGCGTGTTTATCACCGGTTCGGATACGTCGTCGAACTTATTGTTTGGCAATTTGCAAAAAGTGACGGCAACATCGATCGGCATGGATCCGGTGCTGGCGTTGGCGGCCAACTCATCGGGCGGCGTCGTCGGGAAAATGATGTCGCCGCAGTCGATCGCGGTCGCCTGCGCGGCCGTCGGCTTGACCGGCAAAGAGTCCGACTTGTTCCGCTTTACGGTCAAACATAGCATATTCTTAATTATCTTGATTGGTATTCTCGTGTACCTGCAATCGACGGTATTATCGTGGATGATTCCGTAACGGCAGCGAAGGGGGACGAGGCTTGGCCTGGATGGAAACAGACGCCAAGACCGGCCCCTTTTCCACTGTCGGCGAATGCAAATGGATGTGGAAAGGGTGAGACCATTGATTCCAAATGAAGCGAAAAAACGGTTGATTCAAGTCGTGGGAGCTGAAAACTACGATGACACGAAAACGGGGCGGCTCGTCTATTCGTATGATGCGACTCCGCAGTTTCAGTCGCTCCCCGATGCAGTCATTGCGCCGCGAAATACGAAAGAGGTCGCGGAAATTGCGAAAATTTGCAACGAGTATCGCATCCCGATCGTGCCGCGCGGGTCAGGAACGAACCTTTGCGCCGGCACGTGTCCGGTCGAAGGCGGGATCGTTCTTCTGTTTAACCATATGAACCGCATTTTGGAAATTGATGAGGAAAACTTAACCGCGACCGTTCAGCCGGGAGTGGTGACGCTTGATTTGGCGAAAGCCGTTGAAGAAAAAGGATTGTTTTATCCGCCGGATCCGGGGTCGATGAACATTTCAACGATTGGCGGCAACATCAGCGAAAACTCAGGCGGCTTGCGCGGCCTGAAATACGGGGTGACACGCGACTATGTGCTCGGGTTGGAAGTCGTCCTAGCGAACGGCGATGTCATCCGCACCGGTGGCAAGCTGGCAAAAGATGTAGCTGGCTATGACTTAACCCGTCTGTTTGTCGGATCGGAAGGAACGCTTGGCATTGTCACCGAAGCGACGTTAAAACTTATTCCGATGCCAGAGACGAAGCAGACGATGCTCGCTCTTTATCAAGATTTGGAGGCGGCCGCCCGTTCGGTGTCGAAAATCATCGCCAACAAGATCATTCCAGCGACGCTCGAGTTTTTGGACCAGCCGACATTGGAAGTGGTCGAAGATTTTGCCCGCATCGGCTTGCCGACCGATGTGAAAGCCGTTTTGCTCATTGAGCAGGATGGGCCGAAGGAAGTGGTAGAGCGCGATATGAAAAAGATGGCCGATATTTGCCGGGCCGAGCAGGCGGTGTCCGTTCAACTCGCCCGTTCGGAGGAAGAAGCAGAGGCGCTGCGGACGGCGCGGAGGGCGGCGCTGTCGGCGTTGGCGCGCTTAAAGCCAACGACGATTTTAGAGGACGCAACCGTGCCGCGTTCGGAAATCGCCAAAATGGTCAAAGCAATCAATGAAATTGCCGAGAAGTACCAGTTGAAGATCTGTACGTTCGGCCATGCCGGCGATGGCAACTTGCACCCGACCTGTCCGACCGACGCCCGCAATCGTGAAGAAATGGAGCGGGTGGAACGAGCGTTTGAAGAAATTTTCGCCAAAGCGATTGAATTGGGTGGCACGATTACCGGCGAACACGGCGTCGGGGTGATGAAAGCGCCGTATTTGGAATGGAAGCTCGGTCCGGCCGGCATCGCTGCCATGAAAGCGGTCAAGCAGGCGCTCGACCCGAACAATATTATGAATCCGGGCAAAGTGTTCGCCAAAAGCACGAGAAAACGGGTGGTGGTGACACGATGACAACGAAGATAGAACGAGCGCTCATTCAGAAAGCGTTTCAAGAACGGATGGATGAGGATGAACTGATGAACTGTATGCGCTGTGGCTTTTGCCTGCCATCATGTCCGACGTACATCGAATCGGGGCAGCAAGAAGCCCAGTCGCCGCGCGGACGGATTGCCTTAATGAAGGCGGTCGTCGATGGACTGATTGAGCCGGACGAAGAGGTGGAGCGGGCGCTCAACTTATGTTTAGGCTGCCGGGCATGCGAGTCGGTCTGTCCGTCCGGGGTCCGCTACGGCCATCTGCTGGAAGAGGCGCGCGACATTATCGCCCAGCATAAAAAAATGCCGCTTCCGGTTCGCCTCATCCGTAAGCTTGTGTTTGCCGGACTGTTTCCGCATCAAGAACGGATACGGAAGGCGACGGCGCTTCTCGGTTGGTATCAGCGCTCCGGCTTGCGGACGCTTGCCCGCAAAACGGGGCTGCTTCGCCTGCTTCCGGCCTCGTTCCGGCAAATGGAGCGCGTGCTGCCGGACGTGCCGACGGCAAAAGAGATGAAAAACCGGCCGCATCGTTTGAATCCGGACGGTACGGTGAAAAAACGGGTCGCCTTTTTCGCTGGCTGTTTGATGGATACGATGTTTATGGAAACAAACGATGCGACGCTGCGTCTATTGCAGCTCGCCGGCTGCGAAGTCATCATCCCGCCGTCCCAAGGGTGCTGCGGGGCGCTGCACGGCCATGGCGGGGAAAAAGAGATGGCGAAAGAGTTGGCCAAGCGAAACATTTCCGCTTTTGAGCAGCTTGATGTCGACTGCATTGTGACGAACGCCGGCGGCTGCGGTGCGTTTTTGCTTGAATATGACCACCTGTTAAAGGATGATCCCGAATGGCGCGACCGGGCGGAGGCGTTTGCGGCGAAAATCAAAGACATTTCTGAAGTGTTGGTTGAACTCGGGTTTCACCAACTACCGCTTCGCGTGGCGCCGCAAACGATCACCTACCAAGATTCGTGCCATTTGCGCAACGTCATGAAAACGGCGGCCGCCCCGCGCCGTTTGTTGCGGGCGATTGACGGCGTCGAGTTCCGCGAGATGAACGATGCTGACCGCTGCTGCGGATCGGCCGGCATTTACAACCTTGTGGAACCGGAGATGTCAATGCAAATTTTAGACCACAAAATGGAAATGGCGAAACAAACGAAAGCGACGACGATCGTCACCGCCAACCCGGGGTGTTTGCTACAAATGAAGCTTGGCATTGAACGGGCCGGGCTGTCAGGAAGCGTCCGCGCCGTCCATATTGTGGATTTGCTGCTTGAGGCCGCCGAGGGAGCACAAGCAACGCAAGGGGAGGAGCGCATTCGGCAGACGTCCTAACACCACAGTGGGCGGCCTCTCCGTGCCAGGAATGCCCATAGCTGGTCTAACAAGAACCCCCGCGATGGCGCGGGGGTTTTGAGTTGATTCAATGATCGGGAGTTGGAAATGAGCTACAGCGCTGCATCGAGGCGCTTTGGCATCGCCTGGAGCGCCTTCCCCGTGCCGATGGCGACCGCTTCAGCCGGATTGGGCGCGACATGCACCGGCACGTGCAGTTCCGTGCTCAGCCATTGCTCGATGCCATGCAGCAAGGCGCCTCCGCCGGTGAGCACGATGCCGCGGTCGATGATGTCGCCGCTCAGTTCGGCCGGGCATTCTTCAAGAACAGCGCGAACGGCTTCGGCAATTTGCCAAAGCGATTCTTTGAGGGCGGTTTGCACTTCGGTTGGGTCCAAGGAAACCGCTTTGAGGAAGCCGGTGACAAAATCGCGGCCATGGATCGTTACCGACTGATCCACGATCGTTCCTGGGGCGCTGCCGATTTCGAGTTTGACGTGCTCGGCTGTCTGTTCCCCGATTAACATGTTGTAGCGCTGGCGGACGTATTGCCTAATATCTTCGTCAAGCCGATTGCCGCCGATGCGAAGCGAGCGGCAGGCGACGACGCCGCCAAACGAGATGATCGCCGCTTCCGTTTTGCCGGCCCCTAAATGGACGACGACATTCGCGACCGGCTCGCCGACCGGCAAATCCGCGCCAATGGCGGCTGCGACGGGTTCCTCAATAAAATGAATATGCTTTGCTCCGCAATGTTTGGCGATTTCGTAAAAAGAGCGGCGCTCGACGGAGGTGGCGTGGAATGGGACGCTCATGACGATGTCTGGTTTTTTGAAAGCGAGGCCGAACTGTTTGCCCGACTGTTTGAAGACTTGCTGCAACAGCGCCTTGGCGCGGTCAAAATCAGCGATCACGCCGTTTCGCAATGGATACGTCACTTCAACATGGGGCGGAGTCTTGCCGATCATTTGTTTTGCCTTTTGGCCGATTGCCATGAGCTTGTCCGCCTGGCGGTTATAGGCGACCGTTGCTGGTTCGTCAAACAGAAGCCCTTTCGTCTGGCTGAACAGCCTGACATTCATCGTCCCTAAATCAACGCCCAGCTGTGAGGAAGCGAACAACGGAAACACCTGCCTTTGTCAAAAATCGATGAACGGACAACCAGTCATCATCTATACCATTCGACAAGAGCCGCGGCTTTATGTCCATATTGTCGAAACGGGAGGGGGCAGCCGTTGCGGCTGGGGATCATAAAAAATTTTTTTGTTTTCATGTATAAAAGACGAAAAGGGAGGAAATGAATAATAGCGTAACGTTTCCAGGTATTCCCCCGATCCCCTATGAATATATATTAGGCCCTCCGGTTTCGGAGGGCCGCTTTTTTGGCATAATAAAAACCCCCTGCCTATTAAGCGCGCTTAATATGACAGAGAGCTTTTGCAATGAACCGCTACAGACGCTTGGCTCCGACATATCTTGTTTTCCAATAGCTGCTGTTTAAGCTGTCGATTTTGACACCACGGGAAACGGCATGGATGACTTGATTGTTCCCAATATAGATGGCAACATGGGAGACGCCTTTTGTCTGTTTCGAAGTGTCAAAAAACACCAAATCCCCTGGCTGCAATTTCGATTTATGTACGTATTTTCCTTTTTTATACATTTCTTTGGACGCGCGCGGCAACGTGACGCCGACTTTTTTATGGGTATAGTAAACAAATCCGGAGCAGTCAAATCCTTTTGGCGTTGTGCCGCCATACCGATACGGAGTGCCGACCAGTTTTTTGGCCTCGGCGATCAGCCTCGTCTTGTTGGCGGCTGCGTCAGAACTGGGAGTGCTTACAAAGAAGCAGGAAAAAAGAACGATGAATGCTACAGAAACAAGAGTGAGCCATTTTTTCATTTTCCCGAACCCCCGACAAAATCATTTTCCATTCGACGTTGTTTGATTACAGTATAACAGAGGAAAACAGTCTTGTTTTTTACAGTTGAATTAAATAATGTTACAGTGTGATTACAAATATATATAAGTTGCAATAAAGATTTTCCGATTGTTCGATTCTGTTTTCCTTCATAACAAGTCATTTTGATAGAATGCAGCGGGCGCTCTACTGGATGTAAAACAAAGTTCCAACTTATATATATTTCGTGGCAGCGCCAGCGACTGACTACAATCGGAACGGCCGCATCGACGGCGAAAAGGAACAAGCGGTTCCACCTGGGACAGTTTACCGCCGCCATTTTCCAGAGATCGAAGAGGCGTTCCACGGCCGGTTTGCGATGGAACAGCATCCGACAACGGATGAATGGGGAAGGAGCATTCAAAGAAAAAAAGATGTCATCTTGCCGGCGATCATCCGCCTCGGGCATAATATAGGTGTCAAAGTGTTGGCCGAAGGGGTCGAAACGGAGACCGAAGCGGCCTATTTGCAAGGAAAACGGTGCGATGAGGCGCAAGGCTACTACTTTTCCCCACCGCTTCCGTATGATGAGTTTGTTCGCTTTTTGAAAGAGCAGCATGCGAGGCGGCGGGCGCAGGAGTTGACGTGAAATGGACGGATTTTGGCGCATCGCCGAGGAGAAAATTCGCGAGGCGATGAAAAACGGCGAGTTTGACAACTTGCCCGGCTTCGGCAAACCGCTTGAGATTGAAGACCTTTCCCGCATTCCAGAGGAGCTGCGGCTCGGGTATTTGTTGCTGAAAAACGCCGGCTATGTGAGGGAAGAAGCGGAGTTGCGCAAAGAGCTTTTGACGCTCGAGGACTTGCTTCGTTGCTGCGAGGATGACGAGAAAAAGCAGGAACTTACGAAAAAATGGACGGAAAAACAGCTTCGTTTTTCCGAACTGATGAAAAAACGGCAACCGGCAAACTCGAAGGCGCTGCGCGACTATGGGCGGCGTATTGAAGAGAAATTTCGCTAAACGTTTTTTTTCAACTCACATTTCGCACCTTGAATAAAAATTCAAAATAAACCTGATTTCATCGAATAAAAATTAGTTATTTTACAATATCTGTATAAAAGTTTATTTTTATGCGAATATTTTGGTCATTTTTTGTATATTATGCAAAGGTTGCGAAATATGAGTTTCAACATGAAGGGGAGGACCTCGTTTTTGTAGGTCTTCCCATTTTTTATGCAAGGATATCCAAAAAACGGGGAAAATAGGGGAGGAGTCAATGGTTGGAAAGGAGGCGGCGCGAAGAAGAGCAAAAGCGGATGATGAATCCCAGCTGTCTAGTCGTGGGTGAATGGTGAGTGAAAGGAAAAGGAGTGAACATCGTGAGAAACGTATGGATTGCCTTTTTTGCTTCACTCATGCTGGCGATACCGTCATGGGTGGCTGCCGGCAGCCATAAAGGAGAGGCAGCCGATGTGCATCTGCCGGTCGGCCATATGTGGGAGCACGACAGATTGGATGAGCAAAAGTGGATGGAGATGGTTCAAACGTATACGCCTGAACAGGCAGATGAATGGAAAAAAGTGCTCGACGAGCGGAACGCGTTGCGTCAGCAGTTGAACGATGAGAACGTGAAACAGGCCATTAAAGAAAAGTGCAAAAAGATGAAAAAAGAGCGTGAAGCGGCGCTTGACCGGCTCATCGATCAGCTGGCCAATAAAAAAATCACCAAAGAACAGTTTAAACAAGAGCTGAAACAGTTGCATAAAATGAAACGGTGGATGACGAAAGAAGAAAAACAACAGCTTCATCAGCTTCATGAACAAACGAGGCAAGCGATGGAGAACAATGATCAGGAGGCCATGAAAAAACTGCTCCCGCAATGGCTTGAGCATATGAAAAAGAAAAATGAACGGTTGGCGAAATGGCTTCAAGAAGTGAAACAAGGATGATATAATGAAGAAAAAGGCCGTGTTTGATGCACGGCTTCTTTTTTTACTTTTTGTTGTCAGCCAAGGCAGGCGGTCGGGGAAGATTGCGCCTGTTTGTGCGCAGAAACCGACTCAGTCTGCCTGATGGATGCCGGAATGGAGGGTTGCGCCGTGGGGTATCCGATTGTTCTTCATGTGCGCGGCCGCCGCGCGGTCGTCGTTGGCGGCGGGAAGGTGGCGGCGCGGAAAGTTTACGGTTTGCTCGAAGCAGAAGCGGACGTTGTGGTAATCGCCCCGGAGGCGGTGCCGGACATTGAAGCGCTCGCGGCCAAAGGAGAGATCGTTTGGCGTAAGAAAACGTTCGCTGAAGACGACTTGGCAGGAGCGTTTCTTGTCATTGCGGCGACAAACGACCGGAATGTGAACGAAGCGGTGGCGCAAGCAGCAGCGCCCGGCCAACTCGTAAATGTCGTGGATGACCCGAAACGGTGTGATTTTCACGTTCCCGCTGTCATCCGCCGCGGTCCGCTCACCATTGCCGTGTCGACCGGGGGGGCAAGTCCGGCGCTTGCCCGCCGCATCCGCCGCGAGCTTGAGGAGAAGTATGGTGAAGAGTATGAGCCGTATCTTCAGTTTTTGCAGAAGGCCCGCGATATCATTTTGCGTGAGGTGGCGGACGATGCCGCACGAAAGCGGCTGTTTCGGGCGCTCGCTGCTGAGTCTTTCCGGCAGCGGGGCCGATGGGATGAAGAGTTGGCCCAGCTATTGGTGAACGAAAAAGAACGAAACGGGGAAAGAGGGAAAGAGCCATGAACATTCCGATGTATATTGTCGATGCGTTCACTGACCGGCCGCTTTTTAGTTGTACAACGGAAGTTGATAGCTGGTTCAGCGGCTCGGCGGGGTTTCGGTGAACGCGGAAACAAGGTGTCCTCATCGGGATGGACACCTTGTTCAAGGCGGGTTAGGCAGGTCAATCATCCCAACGGTACGTCCAAAACCGCTCCGTTTTGAGCCAGGCAAGCGCATCGCCGCGTTTGGAGGCTGCCTGCATCAGCCCTTCGGTTTGCGAACGGTGGGCGCGGATGGCGGCCAGCTTCGTCTCGATCACCGGGCTGACATCGCGGATGACGTCTGGCTGGCCAAGATCTTGTTCACAGTTTTTCGCAAACGCCACACAATGGACGGTCGGCCGTTCTTCTTTCGGCCAGCGCGTCAAGGCGCTGATGACTGCAGCGCCGCATGCATCGTGGTCAGGGTGAACGCTGTAGCCGGGGTAAAACGTGATGACGAGCGACGGGTTTGTTTCTGCCACGATGGCGGCAATCCGGTCAGCGAGTTCGTTTTCATCCTCAAATTCGACCGTTTTGTCGCGATACCCGAGCAGGCGCAAATCGCGAATGCCGAGAACGCGGCACGCTTCTTCCAGCTCCTGCTTGCGGATGAGCGGAAGCGTTTCGCGGTTGGCAAACGGGGGCACGCCCATGTTTCGCCCCATTTCCCCAAGGGTCAGGCAGGCGTACGTCACCGGTGTGCCGCTTTGCACATGCTGGGCGATGGTGCCCGAAACGCCAAACGCCTCATCATCCGGGTGGGGAAACACAACAAGTACGTGTCGTTCCTTCATCGCAAGCCCCTCCTTATGCGAACGGCGTGTCGCTCAGCTCAAGAGCGACAGCCAGTTTCCCTTCGTAATCGTGTCCGGCCAACAACAATTGTCCTTCGTTCGTCCATTCCCAATGGGTCAGCCCTTCGGCGTACACCCAGCCGATTTGAAGCTTCAGCCCGACGCGGTACGGACCCGGGCCGGTGATTTTGCCGCGGGTGAAGCGGATGCGGGCGTTGCGGATGTAAGCGCCGGCGGAAAAGAATCGTTCGTTATGATGAGAGGCGTACGCCCCGTTCGTCGTTTCCAAATGGATGTATACGTCGCGATTGGCGAAGCGATCCAACGCCTCTTGAACAGCGGCGGCGTCAATCGGCTGCACGCGGGGTCCCTCCTTTAGCTGTTTTCTATTATTGTACATGACCAAGGCATAGGAACGGAAATATTTCGTCTTTCATTGTATAATGAAGAACGGACACAGCTTGGACTCATCCGCACCTGAGAGGCGTTGAACAACGATTCAGCGAAAGGAAGGGTGAGGAGAAATGGGGTTTCAAGGCAATGGTGTCACGATGCTCAATTTTGACGGCACTTACCGGCCGCAAAAGCGATTGTTCCGCTTTCCGCACGAATGGATCGATCTGTCGGATGTGCCGGAGACGAATTTGTATTGCAGCGGGGAGGCTCTCGCCGAAATCGAACGGCGGCTGCGCCGTCGGCGGATGCGCGGAGCGGTTTTAATCGGGAACGGCAACTTCCATTATGTGAGCTATTTGCTCATAAAGGAGATGAAAGAGCCGTTTACGCTCGTCTTGTTTGACCATCATACCGATGCCGAAGGGGGGAGCGACCGCCTCATTTCATGCGGCTCGTGGGTCGCTTACGCACTCGGACATCCGCAGCTGCAAAAAGTCATCATTGTTGGTCCGTCATGTTCTCCAAGCCATCTTCGTTTATCTCCAAAGATTACAGTTCTTCCTTTCGATGATCACGATGAATGGCCGACGGCGCTTTTGAACGCTATTCCGACCGGGAGCGTCTATATCAGCATTGATAAAGATGCGCTGCGCCGCGAAGACGCCGTGACGAACTGGGATCAGGGGATGATGCCGCTTTCCCGGCTGCTCGCTTGTTTGCGCCTTCTGCTATTCTATAAAAAAGTGCTCGGCGTGGACATATGCGGGGAGTACCCGCAAGCGGCTGTCGATGTATTCCATCCGTTTTGCCGTGAAGCGCAGCAAAAAAATGAGCGTGCGAATACGGCCATTTTGGAGACGTGTTTTCAATATGCGGCGCCGCATTTGCGGCCGGCTTAAGCAGGACGGATGGTGATCCCGCTTTTTCATTGGTGGAAAGAGCGCTTGGCGGCAGACGGACAACGTCTGCGCTGGGAATAGATCCAAGCGGTGCAACAGTCAAATGCCGCTTCCGTACACAATGCGGAACTTAGTTTCGTCAGGGCGGACGGGGCGCGGCTCAACGTGCATGCGGGAAACTTTGGCAAACATCGTGCCGGCTTCAATCGTATCCAAAAACAGTTGGAGCGCGCTTTCATGCCCTTGGGCTTCCATCTCCACCGTCCCGTCATCGTTGTTTTTCACCCAGCCGGTCAGCTGGCGTTTGAGCGCTTCGTGTTGGACGAAATAGCGAAACCCGACGCCTTGCACGCGCCCTTCGACCATGACATGAACCCGTTTCATCATGATGAAGCCCTCCTTCGCTGCGGTCGCTTCGCTTCCATCATACCATGAAAAAAGGAGCTTGTCTGCTCAAGCTCCTTTTTTCGCTGCCGACAGCGCCTGCACCTGTTGTTGAATGAGCGTTACAAGCCGCGGATGATACCCTAAGTACGAGCATAAATGCCACTGTTGATCGGAAACAGGCATCGCTTGCAGCTTCCGTTCGACTGTTTTCATTAAAACGCCGGTAAACAGCAAATACGGCACGATAAAGACGCGCCGGTATATGGATGCCTGCGCCCGCTTGAACCCTTCGTCAAGCGTCGGGCGGATGGCGGCGAGAAAACAAACGTCAACGTGCGGCACGCTCGTTTTTTCTTGCAAGCGCCGGGCGATGGCGGCGATGTCGCGCTTCGTATCCGGGTCGCTGCTGCCTCGGCCAATCAGCAGAACCATTGATTCATGATCAAGCGGCGCCGGCTGCTCGCCGATGCGGTCGATGATGATGTCAATCATTGCATCGTGGACGCCAAACGGCGCTCCGCAGACGATCTCCAAAGACGGATGGCGCTGTTTCGCTGCTTTAAGCGCAGCCGGAATGTCCTGTTTGGCATGTCCGGCGGATAGAAGCAGCAACGGGATGACGATCACACGGGTTGCCCCTTGGGCGGCGCAACGGTCAACGCCGGTCGCAATATCCGGCTCAGCCAGCTCAACGAAGCACAGTTCTTGAATCGGGATGTCGATGGCCGCCTTGCATTGTTCAACGAAGCGGGCTGCTTCTCGGCGCGCAGCCGGAACCCGGCTGCCGTGGCTGACGTACAAAATGGCTTCCATCGCCATTGCCTCACGAGGTGGCGCCGGCGGCTGCCGATGATGACAGCAACCGCTCAAACCATTGAATGTTGGCGCGCAGCCGGACGACATCCCCGATGATGACCATGCTTGGATTTTCGATGCGTTCTTTGGCGGCAATAGCGGCGATTGTCGCCAGCGTGCCGGTGACCGTGCGCTGGATGGGGGTCGTTCCCCACTGAATGATCGCCGTCGGCGTATCCGGCGCCTTGCCGTATTTCATCAGCTGGCCGCAAATGTATGGCAAATTGTGGACGCCCATGTAAATGGCGATCGTATCAATGCCTTTGGCGAGGCTTTCCCACTTAATGTCTTCGCGGGTTCCGTCGCGGCGATGCCCCGTGACAAAGGCGACGCTGGAGCTGAACTCGCGATGGGTGACAGGAATACCGGCGTAAGCGGCCGCCGCGATGGCCGATGTGACGCCAGGGACGATCTCAAACTCGATCCCGTGCTGAACGAGCGCTTCCGCCTCTTCACCGCCGCGCCCGAACACAAACGGATCGCCGCCTTTTAAACGGACAACTGTTTTTCCTTTTTTTGCATGCAGAACGAGTGAACGGTTGATCGTTTCCTGCTGCATAGCATGGTAGCCGGGCAGCTTGCCGCAAAAAATGAGTTCAGCGTCTGGCTTGGCATACGCCAGCAAGTCTTCATTAATGAGGCGGTCGTACAAAATGACGTCGGCTTGTTGAATGCATTTCAACCCTTTGACGGTAATGAGTTCCGGATCGCCGGGGCCGGCCCCGACCAAATATACTTTCCCCATCGTTGTTTCAGCCCTTTCTGTCGTGATCCCGTCAGCTGCCGGCAGCAGCGCAAACGTTCCGTTGACGGGCGTATTGATTAACCATTAAAAACCAGTTGATATCGCTCTATTCCTAGCTTTTCTGCCGTAGTCGGCAAGCAGTTCGCTTGCCGTGCCGACTGGGCATGCGTACAGCATGCCCTCCTCGAACAATGAACGCTTTGCAGGCAAATGACATTTGCCCGCCGGCGTTCTTGTTCGTGGGAAGAGGCAGAAAAGCTTGTGTTCAGCCATATGATTCTGTGTTTTTAAGTAAAGTAATGGATAATCAACACTCGTGTTCCGTTGAATTTCATTGTAAACGGCCTGGCCGTGGCATGAAAACGACTTTGTAAAATCGTCTCCCACTCTTTTTTCGAGTGGGAGACACGGTATCGTTAATGGGTTTCCGATGCGGGGATGAATCCGCGCTCCCGCAAATACGCGAGCACTTGCTCGACACATTCGTCCACCGAATAACGATGCGTTTCGATGGTCAGCTCCGGCGCTTCCGGCGCTTCATACGGAGAATCGATGCCGGTGAATTCGCGGATTTCCCCGCGGCGCGCTTTTTGATACAGCCCTTTCGGATCGCGCTTTTCGCATTCTTCAAGCGGGCAATTGACGTAAATTTCGATAAACTCGTCTTCTTCGACTAAGCGGCGGACGAGCGCCCGGTCTTCGGCAAACGGCGAAATGAATGCCGTTAACACGAACTGGCCGCTGTCGACAAACAGTTTGGCGACTTCGCCGATGCGGCGGATGTTTTCTGTCCGATCGGCGGCGGAAAAGCCGAGGTCTTTATTGAGCCCGTGGCGGATATTGTCGCCATCGAGAACGTAATTTTGAATGCCAAGCTCAAACAGCCGTCTGGAGACGGCGTTCGCCACCGTCGATTTGCCGGAGCCGGACAGCCCCGTGAACCAAAGGACGGCGCTATGATGGCCGTTGCGTTGGCGGCGATCTTCTTTTGTCACCGATGTATGATGCCAAACGATATTCGTGCTCATCTCGCTCCTCCTTTAGCGTGTCGACGGGGTGACCGTTTCGCGTTCTTGCAGCCCTTTGATCAAAACGGCGGCCACTTCCGGACGGCTGAATGTGCTCGGCGGCACTTGGCCGTTGCGCAACATTTCACGGACTTTCGTGCCAGAAAGGACAACGTGATATTGCGCGTCGTGCGGGCATGTTTTCGTCGATGCCATGCCTTCGCATTTCGTGCAATAAAAGCTGTGTTCGAAAAAGAGCGGTGTAATGCCAAGCTCTTCGGCCGTAAAGTTCGAGAAGATTTTTTGCGCATCATACGTGCCGTAATAGTTGCCGACGCCCGCATGGTCGCGGCCGACGATGAAGTGCGTGCAGCCGAAGTTTTTCCGCACCATGGCATGGAAAATCGCTTCGCGCGGACCGGCATAGCGCATCGCAGCTTGGAAGACGCCCAAGAAAACGCGGTCTTTCGGATAATAGTTTTCCAGCAGCACTTGATAGCTTTCCATCCGGATGTCGGCCGGAATATCGTCCGCTTTCGTTTCGCCGACGAGCGGGTTTAAAAACAAGCCGTCCACGATTTCAAGCGCGCATTTTTGAATGTATTCATGGGCGCGGTGAACCGGGTTGCGCGTTTGGAAGCCGACGACGGTATTCCAGCCGAGTTCGGCAAATCGTTTCCGCGTTTCGGCCGGATCGAAATAAAACGGAGCAAACTGGCCTTTGTCGGTCCGTTTGACGAGCGTAACCGCTCCGCCGACGTACACATCTGGTTTTTCAAACAGCTTGCGCACGCCCGGGTGAGCGAGTTCATCGGTTTTATAGACGAGCTTGGCTTCTTTCGTTTTATCCGGGCGGTAAATATCGGCGATTTCAATGACGCCGTAGACGTCGCCGCCATAAACGAGTTTCGCTTTATCGCCGACAGCGAGTTCACTCGCTTTTTCTTCCGTCACCGCCAGCGTGATCGGAATGCTCCAGACAGTGCCATCAGCGAGGCGCATCGTTTCTACGACCGCATCGTAATCGGCTTTCGTTAAAAACCCGGTGAGCGGGCTGTAGGCGCCTGTGCCGATCAGCTCAAGGTCGCTTAGTTCGGCTTTGGACAGCTCGATCGTTTTCGTTGCTTCATCGATTGGGTAATCCGGATTCCAACGGTTGATCAATGTGCCGCCATGCGGAATGCTCAAACTCATGTTCATAACCTCCTAGATTGATAGATGTTCATTAAATGCCGCCGCCATGTTCATGAAGCGAACGCTCTTCTTCGGCGACTGTTTTTTTTAAGCTGATGACGCCAAGCGTCGCCAGGCAGACGCTGAAGATGGCAATCACCGTGTAAACATCGCTGTCAAGCAACAGTTTCACAAGGCTGTACGAAATGACAAGGGAAAATATTGGCGAAACAAACCACACTTTCAACAGTTGCACGACAATCCGCTTTTGCCAAATCGACATCCCGCTTTTCGCCGTGCCGATGCCGATGATCGCCGATGTCGTAATCTGCGTAAGCGGAACAGGCAAACCAAACAGCGACGAAATGATGACGAGCACGGCTCCCGTGCCGGAAATGGCGCTTCCTTCAAACGGGGAGAAGTTTGTAATTTTCTTTCCGTTTGTTTCTAACACGCGATGCCCAAGCAACAGGGCGCCGGCAGCGACAAACAAGCCGCCGAAGATAGTTGCCGGCCCGACCGCCATCAGCCCGGCGCCGACGAGCGGCCCGACGGCATTGGCCACATTGTTCATGCCGGCGGAAAACGCCTCGAGAAAGCCGGTGACAACGAGCAAGGCCATGAATGTTTTTTGCCAGCGCCCTTGTTCAAGCTGCGGATATTTTCGCTTGAGCGCCAAAAACCATTTGCCGACAGCCAGCGTAAACGAAAAGGCGACGATCGGGATCACGATCCATACCGACACGATAAACAGCAGCTTATGAAAGTACAACGCCTGATAGGCGATGCCAACGCCGACGACTGATCCGACGGTGATCTCGCTCGTCGAGAGCGGAATGCCCATGATGTTCGCCGCAAAAAGTGAAATGGCCGCCGCCGTTAAAATGATGACGACGATTTTGACGGTGAGGATCGAAGACGGAATAATGCCCGACCCGATCGTTTTCACTACTTCTCCGCCGCCGAGGCTGCCGAGAAACACGCCGATGCCGCAAAGAAGGAGGGCCATCGACTTTTTCGGAATGGCGCCCGACCCGTACGCGACACCCATCGAGGCGGCCGCGCCGTTCGCCCCGATGTTCATGGCGAAGAAAAAGGACACAATAAAGGCAATGGCAAGGAGCATATCGTTGTTCTCCCCTTATGTGAGATGGAGCCCGCACTCCGTTTTCCCCTGGCCGGCCCAGCGCCCGGAGCGCAAATCGTTCGGATCCGATGCCGGCGCTGTGCACGGGGCGCAGCCGATGCTCGGGTAGCCCCGGTCATGGAGCACGTTGTACGGAAGACCGTGTTTATATACGTAATTCCAAACGTCTTTCCACGTCCAATGAATGAGCGGGCACACTTTAATGGAGCGGAATTTGTCGTCTTTATTGATGTACTCGACATGGCGCCGCGTCGGCGACTGTTCGCGGCGCAAGCCGGAAATCCAGGCGGTGACTCCGGTCAAGACTTCCCGCAGCGGAATGACTTTGCGCAACTCACAGCATTTGTTCGGATCGCGTTTCCATAGTTCATCGCCGAACTGTGCAGCCTGCTCCTCCAGCGTCAAGTGCGGCTGTTTCATCACGATGCGGAGCGACGGGTATTTTTCCTGTACGTTCGCGATCGTGTCGTACGTCTCTTGGAAATGCAGCCCTGTATCCAAAAAGACGATTTCCGCATCCGGCTTGACTTGGGAAATCAAATCAATGAGCACAATCCCTTCAATGCCGAAACTGCACGCATAGACAATGTCATCGCCGTATTCGCGGTACGCCCAAGCAAGGACAGCCAACGCCCCTTTCGTTTCATCATCGGACGGAAAAGACGGTTTTTCGGCCGTTTCCCATTGGTCATATGTGAGCATCGTTTCCCCCTCCTTAAAAACAAAGAAAATCAACATAATTAGTCGGATATTCATCCGGCAACGGGCAGCCTGGCGATAAAAACGCCCCTTCCATTTCGGAAAGAGCGGAAGAACGAGGGACGCCTTATCTTCCAAAATGGATCCCATTTTGCTGGAATTAGCACCTTGCCAAACGCGGCAGGTTGCCGGAGTTCATCGGGCCAGTCCCTCCCCCGCTCTTGATAAGCGTATGTAATTTATATTGATTAAAATTTTAACACAATTGGCGCTAATGTCAATCCTAGTTTTTCGATAGGAATTTTTTTATATACATAGGCAGCTTCGCGATGCTTCCATCCGGTGACGGAAGGAGAGGATTACCGCTTGCGCAGGCTTCCGAGCTCCTCAACAATGGCCTGTATTTCGCTTGGACTGAACGTTTCACGCTTCATGACCATGTCGTAAATGTCTTTCAGTTCGTCATACCATGCCTCGGAAAAATGGGCCGGCTTAATCGCATCAAAATTGAGCACTTTTAATTTTTTCTTCAGCTGTTCAACGATATATTCGACGTTTTCTGCGGACGGTTTCGATAAATCCATGGTTTCGCTCCTTTCGTGGCAGGTTATCATGTATTGTACCACACCGGCGGTGAAAAAGGGGAGAGGCAATATAGTCCGCGCCAGCGTTAGGTGGTAAAATATAGGTGCATGTGCACGAGCTGCTAGAAAGCGGCTATCAAGCGCTTGGATGAAAAGGGAAAACTAATGCCAAGAAGACGGGATGGAAAGGAGTGGCTGCTTCGATGGTCAAAGTGTTGTTTGTTTGCCTCGGCAACATTTGCCGTTCGCCGATGGCGGAAGCGGTATTCCGTCATTTGGTGAACGAACGGGGGCTTGACGGACAGATTGTCGTTGATTCAGCGGGAACGGGCAGCTGGCATGTCGGGGAGCCGCCGCATGAGGGGACAAGGCGGATTTTGAGTGAAAACGACATTGACTATTCCGGCATCCGCGCCCGGCAAGTCGGGCGCCGCGACTTGGAGGAATTTGATTACATCATCGCCATGGACGCCGCCAATTTGAGCGATTTGCGCCGGCTCGCCGGGCCGAATTCGCCGGCGGTGATCGCCCGGCTGCTTGATTTTGTCCCGGATCGGGAAAAAGACGATGTGCCGGATCCGTATTATACCGGGAATTTTGCCGAAGTGTACCGCCTGATTCGTTCCGGCTGCGAGCATTTGCTTGACGCGATCGTCCGCGATCATCGGCTGGCCCCTAGGGAAAGAAAATGATGAAAAAACGGAAAAGGAGGGCGACCCGTGTTGGTGGATATGACGTTCATCCGCGAGTTGGCCCGGCGCTTTACAGAGGATGAAGTTCCGCGGCTGTCGGCGGAATTGGCGTATTACTTTCTGTTGTCGTTGTTTCCGTTTTTATTGTTTTTAATGACGCTGCTGGCTTACTTGCCGATCCCGCACGAAGATGTGCTTATGCTTGTGCGGCAGTATGCGCCGAAAGAAGCGCTTCATCTGATCGAGACGAATGTCCACCGTCTGATGGATGAGCAAAACGGAAAGCTGCTGTCGTTAAGCATTATCGGCGCCATTTGGTCGGCATCGAACGGCATGAGCGCCATTATGCGGGCGTTCAACCGCGCATATGACGTACAAGAGGACCGTCCGTTTTGGGTTGTGCGGGGCCTGTCGATTGTGCTGACGCTCGGGATGATCGCGGTCATTATCGTTATGCTTGTATTGCCGGTATTCGGGCGGATGATCGGGTTGTTTTTGTTTTCCACCCTCGGGTTGTCGCAGCCGTTTTTGACGATATGGAACACATTTCGCTGGGTGACGAGCGTGATCATCTTGTTTGTTGTTTTTACCGCCCTTTATTATTTTGCCCCGAACAAACAGCTGCGTTGCGTCAATGTCGTGCGCGGCGCTTTGTTCGCCACCGCCGGCTGGATTGCGACATCATGGGCGTTTGCCTATTATGTCAACCATTTTGCTGACTATACAGCCATGTACGGAAGTCTCGGCGGGATGATTGTGCTGATGATTTGGTTTTATTTATCGGGCATGATTCTCGTGTTAGGAGGGGAAATGAACGCCATTTTCGATTGTGAACGTGAAGGAAGAAAGCGGCTCCGTTGATGTGCATAAATGCTCCGCAAACCGGATAACGTAACGATGCGGGGGATTTTGATACAGGGGGGATTGCGATGACGAAGCACACGAAAAAAGACGGGGGTACGAAGCAAAAAGGGAAAAACAGGCCGAAACATAAAACGAGCGGCAGCGCCAACGGCCAAAACGGCTATCATTAGAAAGAGGCTGACCCAAAACGCGAATGCGTTTTGGGATCAGCCCCCACTTTTTTGCCTCAAATATAGAAGAATCGCCCTTTTTTCTGGTAGAATAGAGTCACCAAAA
>NZ_PIJF01000022.1:0-429 GCF_002809985.1 Geobacillus sp. WSUCF-018B | reverse complement strand
CAACATCGCCGATCTCATTCCACGGGATAACATGGCCCACGTGGTTCATGAGATGGTTGAACGCATCCCGATGGAGACGTTTCTTGCTTACTACAAAGGAGCATTCCCGTTAGGAGCTTTTCCGGGGACTTGATCAAAAAAAGCCCTCTTGGTATGATGCAGGGGTGTCAACCACATCACTCACCATACCAAGGAGGACTTCAGATGAATTGTACACAAAACTATAAAATTGATCAAGTCACCGAACAAACGCTTGTCGTGGGTATTGATATCGCGAAACGAACCCACTACGCCTGCTTCGTGGATGACCGGGGGCGCGTGCTTCGCAAATCGTTCCCGATCTTCCAGTCGAAAGAGGGGTTTCAACAGCTGTATAAAGCGATTCAGGGGGCGATGCAAGCGTTCGGGAAGTCAGAGGTGATCGTCGCC
>NZ_PIJF01000021.1:0-44518 GCF_002809985.1 Geobacillus sp. WSUCF-018B | reverse complement strand
GCTCGACTTGCATGTATTAGGCACGCCGCCAGCGTTCGTCCTGAGCCAGGATCAAACTCTCCAAAGAAAGTTGATTGGCTTTTGCTTCGGCCCATGCGGCCGAAGTTTTTTTCATGACGCTTGCGTTTTGTTTAGTTTTCAAGGAGCTTGATCTTTACTTTAATGATGACAGCTATTACATAATAACTGATGGGCGATGAAAAGTCAATAGTTTTTTTATTTCGTTGTTGCCGGCGCAAGCAAAGTTGATTGTATCATGTTGATGTTGTTTATGCAACGGTATTTTTTGGACGGTTGGCAATTTAATTCAAAAAACAATGCGAAATGCGTTATTCTCAAGCTGAGAAACCTGCTGAAATCCGCTTCCTCTTTCGGCGATGAACAACAGCAGCAAGAGAAAATGATTGTTTTTCACCGGCCTTTTCGGTCGACTATTCATCCATTGGTGCACGCAAAACCTCCTCAATATATATATCATGTTGAGTGCTTAACAGAAGCAATCGTCCCGTCCTCGCTGCTTTGACAACCGGCCGGGTTGGCTCGTCTGGCTGAATCAACATGACTTCGGCTGTCTCACCGTTGGATAGTTTGACGACGGCTCCTGTTTGCAGGCCGACGAGACGGTTCAACAGTACAGCGACGGCGTCTGCGCTCAATCTGCCGGCTTGCTGCCGCAACATCGTTTCAATGGCCCGAAGCGGCGGCTGTTTGCGCCGATACAAGCGCTCTGACGTCATGGCGTGGTACACATCCGCTGTTGCGACGAGTTGGCTGTAGGGGTGAATTTTTTTCGCTTTTAACTTGAGCGGATAGCCGCTGCCGTCGTTTCGCTCATGATGTTGCAAAACGGCTAGCTTCGCTCCATGGCTTAACGCTGTGATCTTCTGCACCATGCGGTAGCCGAGAATCGGATGTTGCTTCACTTCGCGGAACTCCACTTCAGTGAGCGCCGACGGCTTCGTTAAAATTTGTTTGCTCATTTTTGCCATGCCGCAGTCGGACAAGACGCCGGCTAAAACGACTTGGTGGCATTCCCCGCGGCTATACCCGAGCTCCATGGCTAAAAAGCCGGCGAGCAATCCTACACTGACGGCGTGATGATATAAATATTCCTCTTTTGTCGCATAATGGTGCAACGCAAGCAATTCCCGCTTGCAGCCTGTCATGTGTTCAAAAAGGGGAATGACAGCTTCCCTTATTTCATTGATGTCGACCGGCAAGCCGGACCGCCAAGATTGAAACCATGTCTTGTATTGGCGGACGGTCTCTAAATATAAAGAGAGCGGCCGTTGATCCTCCGCCGCGGCCGAATCCCCCGGCGAAAATGGTTCGCCGTTTGCGAGAAACGGCTCAATCTCCACTTCCTCTACAAGAAATTTTTCAAGCACTTGCAACAACGGTGTTGTAATAATAGTGTTTTTTGTCATAATCGGCCGTTTCGTTTTGCCGATTACATCTTCAGCAAGCACACAGCCTTCGCGAAGCTGGGAGCGCTTCACGCGAACCATCCATGTAGCCCCCCGTCTTTTTGTTTTTATCGTAGCACGATTTATATAGATGCAATTTAAAGCTTTAACATTTTTCGTTTTGACCGGTCATTTCATCCAACTGTCCGTCACGCCTTAGCGTGACGGAGGCAAGCCTACGGCTTGCCTTCGACAGTCAAAAATGGATGAGCCACTTTTCCGTCAAGGATATGTTAAACGATTTCGTTGCATCTATATAGGCTGCAATAACAGCACTTTCGCAATCGGAAAGCCCAATAAGCGCGTTTCGCTTTCCGATTCGCCGTAAAAACAGACGCACGCATTTTCAAACGAAAGGGCGCCCCGCACCTGCAGGCGGAACGCCATTCAATTAAGCGGGATGCCCTTCTTCCTCTTTCTCTTCTTTTTCTTCCTCTGGCACTTTGGCAACTGTCGCTACACACTCATGTTCGTCTTCGTCCGAGAGGCGAATGAGCTTGACGCCTTGGGCAATTCTCCCTGTCCTGGAAATATCGCTGACAGCGATGCGGATCAGCACGCCGCCTGTCGTAATGACCATTAAATCTTCATTGCCGACGACTGTTGTCACTGCAACAACAGGACCGTTCCGTTCCGTGACATTGCACGTTTTCAACCCTTTGCCGCCCCGGCTTTGCACGCGATACTCCGAAGCTGGGGTGCGTTTGCCGAACCCTTTTTTCGTCACAACAAGAACATCATGATGGTCTTCCAAGATTTCCATGCCAACGACTTCATCGCCGTCATCGAGTGAGATGGCCTTGACTCCCGTCGCACTGCGGCCCATTGTCCGCACATCCGTTTCTGGAAAACGGATGAGCATCCCTCTTTTCGTGCCGATAATCAAATGTTTTTTACCGTCCGTCAACTTGACGGAAATCAGCTCATCCCCCTCGCGCAAGTGAATGGCGATGAGCCCATTGTTGCGGATGTGGGCGAAAGCTGAGAGCGGAGAGCGCTTGGCGATCCCTTGCTTTGTCGCAAACACGAGATAAAGCTCATTATCAAACTCATTTTCAATGGGAATCATGGCGTTGATCCATTCATCCTTGTCGAGCTCAAGCAAGTTGATGATCGGCAGCCCTTTGGCGGTGCGGCCGAATTCCGGAATTTCATAGCCTTTCGCCTGGTATACTTTCCCTTTATTTGTGAAAAACAGCACGTTGTCATGAGTAGAAGTGACGAGCAAATGTTCGACAAAGTCATCCTCGGCTGTATGCATGCCTTGCACGCCCCGGCCGCCGCGTTTCTGGCTTCGATACGTCGATAACGGCAGGCGCTTAATATATCCTTTATGGGTGAGCGTAATGACGACATGTTCGTGCGGGATTAAGTCTTCGTCGTCAAACTGTTCGACAGCCCCCGCAATGATCTCTGTGCGCCGCTCGTCGTTAAACCGCTCTTTGATTTCGGCCAGCTCATCGCGAATGATCTGCAATACTTTCTCTTCGTCAGCCAACACCGCTTTCAACTCAGCGATGAGGCGGAGAAGCTCTTGATACTCCTGTTCAATTTTTTCCCGCTCGAGGCCGGTCAGCCGTTGCAGGCGCATATCTAGGATCGCCTGCGCCTGCCGTTCGCTGAGCGAAAACCGTTCCATCAACCCTTCGCGCGCTATTTCTGTCGTTCGCGAACGACGGATGAGGTCGATCACTTCATCCAAATGGTCAAGGGCAATGCGCAAGCCTTCAAGAATATGGGCGCGCGCTTCAGCCTTTTTCAGCTCAAAGGCCGTTCGCCGGCGGATGACCGTTTTCTGGTGGTTCAAATAGTGCTCCAAACATTCTTTTAAGTTCAACACTTTCGGCTCGCCATCCACCAAGGCGAGCATGTTGATTCCAAAACTCGTCTGCAAGGCGGTATGTTTGTATAAGTTGTTTAACACGACCTTCGCGTTCGCATCGCGCCGCACTTCAATAACGATGCGCATTCCGCTTCGGTCCGATTCATCACGCAAATCGGTGATGCCGTCGATTTTTCTCTCGCGCACCAATTCGGCGATCCGTTCAATCAGCTTTGCTTTGTTCACTTGATAGGGGAGTTCGCTTACAATAATCGTTTCCTTGCCATTGGCATGCTGCTCAATTTCAGCCTTGGCGCGCAACGTAATGGATCCCCGTCCCGTTTCGTACGCCTTGCGGATGCCGCTGCGGCCGATGATTTGCCCGGCCGTCGGGAAATCCGGACCAGGAATGTATTCCATCAAGTCGGCAACGGTCATCTCCGGGTTTCGGCTTAACGCCAACAGCGCATCGATGACCTCGCCAAGCTGATGCGGAGGGATGTTCGTCGCCATCCCAACGGCAATGCCTGACGAACCATTGACAAGCAAGTTTGGAAACCGTGACGGCAGCACAACCGGTTCTTTTTCTGAACCGTCGTAGTTATCTTGGTAATCGATCGTGTCTTTATTGATGTCGCGCAACAGCTCCATGGCGATTTTCGACATGCGGGCTTCCGTGTAACGCATGGCCGCTGCTGCATCGCCGTCGATCGACCCGAAGTTGCCGTGCCCGTCAACGAGCATGTACCGGTAGTTGAAGTCTTGCGCCATGCGCACCATCGTATCATACACGGCGGCGTCGCCGTGCGGGTGGTATTTTCCGATCACTTCGCCGACGATGCGGGCTGACTTTTTATACGGTTTATCAGCGGTCATGCCGAGGTCATGCATGGCATATAAAATGCGGCGGTGCACCGGTTTCAGCCCATCGCGCACATCCGGCAAGGCGCGGGAAACGATGACGCTCATGGCGTAGTCAAGGAACGACGAGCGCATTTCCTGGCTGATATTGACTTCGCGAATGCGCGATTGTTCATGTTCTGCCATTCATATAAACCTCCCTTTTGAGCCTTCTTCGGCCCGGTCTGCCTTTACAGGGAGCAGACATAGGCGGACGGCGGGCGCCGCTTCGTTTGCGCCCCGGTTGGCCCCGTCGGCAAAAAGAAGCGAGGAGGGCGGCCCCATCCCTCTCTTTTCATCCTAAATGTCCAAGTTTTTCACATAACGGGCGTTTTCTTCGATAAATTGGCGGCGTGGCTCGACTTTGTCGCCCATTAAAATTTCAAACGTTTCATCTGCGTCAATGGCATCTTGCAAGCTGACTTGAAGCAATGTTCGCTTTTCCGGGTTCATCGTCGTCTCCCAAAGTTGCTCTGGGTTCATCTCGCCCAACCCTTTGTAGCGTTGGATTGTCGGCTTCGGTTGTTCCGGCAGCTCAGCAAGAATTTTTTCGAGCTGGCGGTCGTTGTAAGCGTAGCGCACTTGTTTTCCTTGTTCGATTTTATACAGGGGCGGTT
This sequence comes from Geobacillus sp. WSUCF-018B, assembly GCF_002809985.1. Classification (NCBI taxonomy): domain Bacteria; kingdom Bacillati; phylum Bacillota; class Bacilli; order Caryophanales; family Anoxybacillaceae; genus Geobacillus; species Geobacillus sp. WSUCF-018B. Next base: position 39,713 of record NZ_PIJF01000021.1, on the reverse strand, counting down.
GGGCGATGTACACATAGCCGTGCTCGATAAATTGACGCATGTAGCGATAAAAGAATGTCAAAAGAAGCGTGCGGATATGAGCGCCGTCGACGTCCGCATCGGTCATAATGATGACTTTATGATAACGCGCCTTTGAGATGTCGAACTCTTCGCCAATGCCGGTGCCAAGAGCGGTGATGATCGCTCGCACTTCGTTGTTGGACAAGATTTTGTCGATTCTTGCCTTCTCAACGTTGAGAATTTTCCCACGTAACGGCAAAATTGCCTGGAAATGGCGGTCGCGCCCTTGTTTCGCTGAACCGCCCGCCGAATCCCCCTCCACGATATACAGCTCGCTGATCGACGGATCTCTTGACGAGCAGTCGGCAAGTTTGCCCGGCAAATTGGAGACTTCAAGCGCGCTTTTGCGCCGCGTCAGTTCGCGCGCCTTTTTGGCCGCCAGGCGGGCGCGGGCGGCCATCATCCCTTTTTCGACAATTTTTCGGGCAATGGTCGGGTGTTCGAGCAAAAACGTTTCAAATTGTTCAGAAAAGACAGCGTCCGTCACCGTGCGCGCATCGCTGTTGCCGAGCTTTGTTTTCGTCTGCCCCTCAAATTGCGGGGAGGGGTGTTTGATTGACACAATGGCCGTCAGCCCTTCCCGCACATCTTCCCCCGTCAAATTGGCATCATTGTCCTTGAAAATTTGCTGTTTGCGGGCGTAGTCATTGATGATGCGCGTCAACGCCATTTTAAAGCCGGATTCATGCGTGCCGCCTTCGTGCGTATGGATATTATTCACGAATGAATAAATGTTGCTCGTATAGCCGTCGTTGTACTGCAAGGCGATTTCGACAGCGATGCCGTCGCGCTCGCCGGCAATGTAAATCGGCTCTTCGTGCAACACTTCCCGCGTCCGATTCAAATGGCGGACGTAAGAGCGGATGCCGCCTTCATAAAAGTATTCACTTTTCCGGTTGTCAACCCGTTCATCCGTCAAGGTGATTTTCAAGCCGCGGTTCAAAAAGGCGAGCTCGCGCAGCCGGGCGGCCAACGTTTCGTAATCAAACTCGGTCGTTTCTGTAAAAATTTCCGGATCCGGCTTAAAGCGGGTCGTCGTCCCGGTTCGGTCCGTCTCGCCGATGACTTGCAGATCGGTGCACGGCTCGCCCCGCTCGTATTTTTGATAATGGATTTTCCCATCTCGGTATACGTAAACTTCCAGCCATTCCGACAAGGCGTTGACGACCGAGGCGCCGACGCCGTGCAAGCCGCCGGATACTTTATAACCGCCGCCGCCGAACTTCCCGCCGGCGTGCAGAACGGTCATGATGACCTCAACAGCCGGCCGTCCGGTTGCCTCATGCACATCGACTGGAATGCCGCGCCCGTTGTCAGCGACCGTGATGCTGTTATCCTTTCCGATCGTCACATGAATTTCCGTGCAATAGCCGGCTAATGCTTCGTCAATGCTGTTGTCGACGATTTCCCAAACGAGGTGGTGCAGCCCTTTAGGCCCCGTCGAGCCGATGTACATCCCCGGGCGCTTTCGAACTGCTTCAAGGCCTTCGAGCACTTGGATTTGGCTCGCGTCGTACGCTCGCTCAACCCGTTGTTCCATTGTCATGCCAGATCACCTACGCTTTCTTTGCAAACGTTCAACGTTTTGCGGTCAAGAAGGGGCAGCTACCGAACCGGAGTGGACTCGATAAATAGCCGCTTCTTGAATGATATCGTGCTTAATGCCGTCAATGCTCGTTGTGGTCACGAAAGTTTGCACTTTTTTTCGGATCGCATCTAAGAGGTGGGTTTGCCGAAAGTCATCAAGTTCGGACAGCACATCATCGAGCAACAAAATGGGGTAATCACCTAACTCGGAAAAGATGAGCTCAATTTCCGCCAGTTTCACCGCCAGCGCGGTTGTGCGCTGTTGCCCTTGGGAACCGAACGTTTGGACGTTTTTTCCGTTGACGATAAACGCGATGTCATCGCGATGCGGGCCGGCAAGCGTCGTTCCCCGCTCGATTTCCCGTTTTCGCAAGGAAGCGAACGTTTCGCAGTATGCTTCTACTATTCTCGACAATTCTGCCTTTTCTGATACGTCGACCGACGGTTCATACCGAATGCCGAGTTGTTCAGCTCCGCGGCTGATTTCACGGTGGATCGGCATCGCCCACTGCTCAAGCAGCGACAAAAACTGGCGGCGCCGCAACGTAATCTTCGCCGCCAGCACGGCGAGCTGTTCGGTTAATACGTCAAGCACCGCCTCGTTGCCCCTCTCGCGCGTCTGCATCATCTTCAAGCAGTGGTTGCGCTGCTGCAACAGTTTTTGGTATTGACCCAAATCATGTATATAAACGGGGGATACTTGTCCGATTTCCATATCGATAAACCGCCGCCGCACTTGCGGACTTCCTTTGACCAGATTCAAGTCTTCCGGAGCGAACATGACGACATTTAACTGCCCGACATATTGGCTGAGCCGTCGCTGTTCAATATGGTTGCATCTCGCTTTTTTCCCTTTTTTTGAGATGAGCAGTTCAAGGGCAAGAGAACCGCTTCGTTTTTCCGCTCTTCCTTCTATTTTAGCATACTCTTCATTCCAACGGATAAGGTCTTTATCGTTCGATGTGCGGTGCGATTTCGCCATGGCCAATACATAAATGGCCTCCATCATGTTTGTCTTCCCTTGGGCATTTTCCCCGAGAATGACGTTGACGCCTTGGCTGAAATTCACCATTTCATGTTCGTAGTTGCGGTAGTTCGTTAACACTAAGTCGGTTAAAAACACCCGATCTTCACCTACTCTGCCCGTACAACGACAAACGTGCCGATTTGCTCCACATCCACCCGGTCGCCGTCTTTTAACTTCCGCCCGCGCCGGGTCTCTCTTTCGCCATTGACGAGCACGTTGTATTCCTGCAAAAACCATTTCGCAGCGCCGCCTGTATCAATTAACTGCACAAGCTTCAACAGCTGTCCTAACGTGATCGTTTCCGTTTTAATCGTCACCGTTTGTTCCATCCGTTCATCGCTCGCTTTCCTCTAAGTCGCCTATTCCTTTATTTTATCGAAAACATCGCCCGCCCGCAAAGAAAGCCGATGAAGAGAATGGGACGCAATTGTCCCCATCCTCTCCATCGGAGGCATTGCGAAAAGGACGGCGTCCATGACTGGATCGCCCTTTTATGCGTTTCCGACATACATCAATATGTTCTTACCGGCAAAATGAGCTGCAGCATCGAGTCGGTGTAAAGCGGACGCAGCACGAACGGGCGCATTGCCCCGGTGAAACTGATTTGAATATCGGTGCCATCAAGGGCCCGGAGTGCATCCATCATATATTTTGCGCTGAACGAGATGTTTAACTCTTCCCCTTCAAGTGATTCGGCCTGCAACTGTTCCGTCACTTTCCCGATTTCTGGAGAAACCGAGGAAATTTCCAACAGCCCTCCCGGGAGCGTCGTCAGTTTCACGACATTGTTTCTCCCTTCCCTTGCAAGCAGTGATGCCCGGTCAATCGCTTGCAAAAACTCTTTCGCATTGACGGTCATCGTTGTTTTGCTTTCTGTCGGAATCAGGCGGGCTGTTTCCGGATAGTTTCCGTCAAGCAGCCGGGAAAAGAAAAGAAGATGTTCCGCTTTAAACAACACTTGGTTGGCCGTTATGACAATATCGACCGGAGCGCTGCCGTCGTCCAAAATTTTGCTCAGCTCGTTTAGGCTTTTCCCCGGAATGACGACGTTGTACGACACAGCATGTCCTGCTTCAATTTTTACCTTTCGCATCGCCAAACGATGGCTGTCTGTCGCCGTGCAGACGAGTTCGTTATTCTCCACTTTCCAGTTGACACCTGTCAAGATGGGGCGCGTTTCCGATGTTGAAACAGCAAAAACAGTTTGTCGGATGATTGTCTTCAATAGATCAGCCGGAATTTGAAAGACGTTTTCTTCCTCAATTTGCGGCAACCGCGGATATTCGTCGGCATTTAAGCCATTGAGACGGAATTCCGAGTGGCCTGAGCGGATGACAGTCAAAAAGTTGTCTTCCGTCTCGATCTCGACAGTTTGCTGCGGCAGCTTTTTGACAATTTCAGCAAAAAAGCGAGCTTGCAGCACGATGCTTCCCGGCCTTTTGACATCAACGAGCAGCCGACCTTCTTTTTCAAGCGGAATGAACGACTCGATCGAAATATCGGAGTCGCTGCCTGTCAATGTCACCCCAAGGGCCGTCGCTGTCAGTTTAATCCCTGTCAAAATCGGAATCGTCGTTCTCGTCGATACAGCTTTCATCACATCTTGGACGCTTCTTGCCAGCGCTTCACGGTCAATCGAGATGTTCACTTGCTGTTCCTCCTCGTTTTAATGGTGATCGGAAATAAATTATAAAAATATAAAAAATAAAAACCGTAGTACTAGTAGTATGGCTTGTTGGTATGTGGATAACCAAGAAAAGCGAAGCAAGCACAGCTTGCCCACATGTGGATAAGCTGTGCGTAAGACAGCGGCGGTTATTCACAGTTGCTTCAGCTTTTCTTGGATTTCTTTCACATGTTTCTGCAGCTGCGTGTCGGTTTGCAAAAGCTTTGATATTTTTTCATGGGCGTGGATGACCGTCGTATGATCGCGGCCGCCAAATTCGTCGCCGATTTTTGGCAGCGAACAGTCGGTCAGTTCGCGGGAGAGATACATGGCGATTTGCCGGGGGAACGCGACCGATTTTGTCCGTTTTTTTGCCTTAAAGTCTTCAAGCTTAATATTGAAATGCTGTCCAACAACGCGCTGAATGTCTTGGATCGTGATCACTTTGGGCTTCGCGCTCGGAATGATATCCTTCAATGCTTCCGCTGCCAGGTCAGCCGTGATTTCTTTATTGATAAGCGATGAGTAGGCGACGACGCGGATGAGGGCGCCTTCGAGCTCACGGATGTTCGAATCGATTTGATTGGCGATATAAAGCATCACTTCGTTCGGAATGTCAAACCCTTCCGCTTTCGCTTTTTTTCGGAGGATGGCGATCCGCGTTTCCAAATCAGGCGGCGTGATGTCGGTGATCAGCCCCCACTCAAAGCGCGAACGCAAGCGGTCTTCAAGCGTCGGGATTTCTTTAGGCGGCCGGTCGCTTGAAATGACGATTTGCTTGCTTTCTTCATGCAGCGTGTTAAACGTATGGAAAAATTCCTCCTGCGTTTGTTCTTTTCCAGCCAAGAACTGAATATCATCGATCAGCAGAACGTCAACGTTTCGATACTTGTTGCGAAAATCGTCCGGGCGGTTGTCGCGAATGGCGTTAATAAACTCGTTTGTAAACTTTTCTGAAGATAAATAGACAACTTTCGCGGATGGGTTATGTTCAATGACGTAATGGCCGATCGCGTGCATCAAATGCGTTTTTCCAAGTCCGACTCCGCCGTAAATGAAAAGCGGGTTGTACGCCTTGGCCGGAGCTTCGGCGACCGCGAGTGATGCAGCATGGGCGAACCGGTTGCCGGAGCCGATGACAAACGTGTCGAATGTATATTTCGGATTTAACATGCTTTGCGGGAAATCATTCGCTTCCTCGTACGGCTTCCGCTGTTTTTTGGCCGGTTGAAACTCGAGTTCTTCGTCAGCCTGGTTTGGCGGAATGATAAATTTGACGGCCAGCTCTTCGCCGGTAATGGCGTAGATCGTTTCCCCAATTAAATGGGAATAGCGGGAATCAAGCCAGTCTCTAGCAAACTCGTTCGGGGCTACGATGACGAGCGTGTCACCACGCAAAGAGTGGGCTTTCGTTGACTTGAGCCAAGTCTCAAAGCTCGGCTTGCTGATTTTCCGTTCAATTTCCTGAAGCACGCGATCCCATAAATCATGGATATTTTCCACCCGTTGCCCCTCCCTTTTAATTCAGAGGATAATCATTTGTTTAAAAAAATAAGTTTGTGGAAAAGATATATTAAGGAAAAAAGACGGCTTTTCGACAAAATCCACCAACTGTGGACAACATTATAAACAAGATGTGAAAAAACATATCCACAAACTATCCACAAGTGTGGATATGTTTTTTTATCCACACAGTTATCCATTGTCGACCATAGTGAAAACACAATAATAATAGCAAATAAAACGGCTTGTTGCAACGGAATTTTTTGATTATCCACAAAACGGACAGGCTGTGAAAAAAACGTTATCCACACCGTTGCGTATGTGAAAAAAATGTCGATAAATGTTGTGGATTGTGGTTGGGGGCAGAAAAATTTATCCACATCAAGGCCGCCTCAAGAAAAGAGAAAGGGGCGGTTGACATTTGCTGAGATTGTTCAATATAATGAGAAAGACTGCCCGTAACAGTTATTCCTTCAGGGAGGTGTCATAGATGAAACGGACGTATCAACCAAATAGACGGAAGCGCAGCAAAGTGCACGGGTTCCGCGCGCGCATGAGCACGAAAAATGGGAGAAAAGTATTGGCGCGCCGCCGTCGCAAAGGAAGAAAAGTATTGTCTGCATAATAGGCCACTGAAGCTTCAGTGGTCTTTTTTCTCAATGTTTTGGCGGCGGGAAACTAGGCAAATGGAGTGTTTCGGGAAAATGAAAAAAAAGTATCGGATCAAAAAAAACGAGGAATTCCAAGAAGTGTTTCAACGGGGCGTTTCGACGGCCAATCGGCAGTTTGTCGTGTATACGCTTGACCGCCCGGAGCAGCCTTATTTTCGCATTGGGCTGTCAGTCAGCAAAAAGCTTGGCAAAGCGGTTGTCAGAAACCGGATCAAACGATACGTCCGCCAATGCTTTCTTGAACTGAAAGAAGAGGTCGCCCCTGGCAAGGACTATGTCATTATTGCCAGGCAGCCTGCGGCGGAAATGGGCTACGCGGAAGTGAAAAAAAGTTTGATCCATGTGCTGCGGAAAGCCGGGGGGCTGAAAAAAGGAGGCCAACCGTCGCATTCGGCTTGAAAAAATGCTCCACGCGGCAAAAAAAATGGTAAAATACATACGTGAACTTGTATATGTGGGAGGAAAAAGAAGGTGAAAAGGCGAATACTATTCATTGCTTTGATCGGTGCATTGGCTGCCATGCTGGCCGGATGCACGGAAATCAATCAGCCGATCACTCCGGAAAGCAAAGGATTTTGGAATGAGTATATCGTTTATCCGCTCTCCTGGCTGATCAAATATGTGGCCGGGCTGCTCGGCGGAAGTTTTGGGTTGTCGATTATTGTCGTCACGATTTTAATCCGTTTGTTGATTTTGCCGCTGATGATCCAACAGACGCGCAATGCCAAAGCGATGCAAGCGCTTCAGCCGGAAATAGAGGCGTTGCGTAAAAAGTACAGTTCGAAAGACGCTCAGACACAGCAAAAGCTCCAGCAGGAAATGATGCTCTTGTTCCAAAAGCACGGGGTCAATCCGATGGCCGGCTGTTTGCCGATTTTAATCCAAATGCCGATTTTAATCGGTTTTTACCACGCGATTATGCGGACAAGGGAAATTGCCCAACATAATTTTTTATGGTTTGACCTTGGCGAAAAGGATCCGTACTTTATTTTGCCGGTCATTGCCGGGGTGACGACGTTTATCCAGCAAAAGATCATGATGGCCGGCTCCGCTCAGCAAAACCCGCAAATGGCGATGTTGCTTTGGATGATGCCGATTATGATCGTCATTTTCGCCATCAACTTCCCGGCAGCTTTGTCGCTGTACTGGGTGGTTGGGAACATTTTCTCTATTGTGCAAACGTATCTTATTAAAGGGCCAAACGTCTCTGCCCATTTAGGAGGAGCGAAAAAGTGAAGGAAGTGACTGCAACCGCCGCAACGGTTGAAGAAGCGGTGCAGCTCGCGCTCGCACAGCTCGGCGCTCCCCGGGAGCGCACGGACATCGTCGTGCTTGACGAAGGAAAAAAAGGCTGGTTTGGCCTGTTTGGCGGCCGGCCGGCGGTTGTCAAAGCGGTGTTGAAAATGGACCCGGTTGAGGAGACGGTGCGCTTCTTGCAGCAAGTCATTGCGCATATGGGAGCGGAAGAGGCAGACGTCGAAGCTGTCCGCCGCGGCAAGCAAGTGACGCTCCACATCCATGGGGGGCCGGTCGGTTTGTTGATCGGCAAACACGGCCAAACTTTAAATGCTCTCCAGTTTTTGGCGCAGCTTGTCGCCAATCGCCATGCGGAGGAATATGTGTCGATTGCGGTTGACGTGGAGCATTATCGCGAACGAAGGGAAAAGGCGCTTGTGGAACTGGCGCACAAACTGGCGGCTCAGGCGGTCAGGACAGGCAAAGAAGTGAGGCTGGAGCCGTTGCCCGCCCATGAACGCAAAATCATCCATGCTGCGTTGGCCGGCCATAAGCATGTCTCTACCTATTCGGTTGGAGTTGACCCGCACCGCCTTATTGTTGTTTCCCCGATAACAAGCAAAAAATCGCCAACGAAAAGGACGCCCCTCTAACGAATGTGGAGGAGGCCTCTTTTTTTGCCCTCTTTCGCTTGTGTACTTGCGGCTGCGCGAAAATGGGCCAGCAATATATTTTTCCACAGCGGGGCTGAGCGTGCCATATTGTTATTCACATGTGGATAAGTTAAAATTGAACTAAACAACTATGCACAGGGAGCATGCGGCTGAGAAAGGCTGTGGATATAGAAGAAACGGAGAAAAGCGAGGTGAAAAGCGGTGACACAATTGGATACGATTGCCGCCATTTCAACGCCGATGGGCGAGGGGGCGATCGCCATCGTCCGGCTGAGCGGAGATGAGGCGGTGGAGATCACTGACCGGCTGTTTCGGAGCCCGAGCGGGAAGCGGCTGAAAGACGTCCCGTCGCATACGATCCATTACGGGCATATTGTCGACCCGAAAAGCGGCCGGGTCGTCGAAGAAGTGATGGTGTCGGTCATGCGGGCGCCGAAAACATTTACACGCGAGGACGTGGTGGAAATTAACTGCCATGGCGGATTTGTTTCCGTCAACCGCGTTTTGCAGTTAGTGCTCGCCAACGGAGCGCGGCTTGCCGAGCCGGGCGAGTTTACGAAGCGGGCGTTTTTAAACGGGCGCATTGACTTGTCCCAAGCGGAGGCGGTCATTGACTTGATTCGGGCGAAAACGGACCGGGCCATGAATGTCGCCTTGCAGCAAATGGAGGGGCGCCTTTCCAAGCTCATCCGCGAGCTGCGGCAGACGATTTTGGAGACGCTGGCGCATGTTGAAGTGAACATCGATTATCCCGAATACGATGATGTCGAGGAGATGACGCCGCGGCTGCTAAAGGAGAAGGCGCAATATGTGCGCCGGCAAATTGAAAAGCTTTTGTCGACCGCCAATCAGGGGAAAATTTTGCGCGAAGGGTTGGCCACGGTCATTATCGGACGGCCGAACGTCGGCAAGTCTTCGCTGTTAAATGCGCTCGCCCATGAAAATCGGGCGATCGTCACCGATATCCCAGGGACGACGCGCGATGTCATTGAGGAGTATGTCAACGTCCGCGGCGTGCCGCTCCGCTTGATTGATACGGCCGGCATCCGGGAAACGGAAGATGTTGTCGAACGAATCGGCGTCGAGCGCTCCCGGCAAATGTTGAAGCGGGCCGATTTAATTTTGCTCGTTTTAAACTACCACGAACCGCTGACAGAAGAAGATGAACGGCTGTTTATGATGACGGAAGGGATGGATGTCATCGTCATTGTGAATAAGACCGATTTGCCCAAGCAGATTGACATGGAGCGCGTGAACGAGCTGGCGGCCGGCCGTCCGGTCGTGGCGACGTCGTTGTTGCGCGAACAAGGAATTGATGAATTGGAACAGGCGATTGCTGACTTATTTTTCGGCGGCGAACTGGAAGCCGGCGATTTAACATACGTCTCCAACTCCCGCCATATCGCCTTGCTCGAGCAGGCGAAACAGGCGATTGACGATGCCTTGGCCGGCATTGACGCCGGCATGCCGGTCGATCTTGTGCAAATCGATTTGCGCCGGGCGTGGGAGCTGCTTGGCGAAATCGTGGGTGATACAGTGCACGAAAGTTTGATTGATCAGCTGTTTGCTCAATTTTGTTTAGGAAAATAAGCAAGGAGGAAACAAGCATGGATTACCAAGGAGGATCGTATGACGTCATCGTCGTCGGCGCCGGCCATGCCGGCTGTGAAGCGGCATTGGCGGCTGCGCGCATCGGGGCGAAAACGCTCGTCATCACCCTTAACCTTGATATGATTGCGTTTATGCCGTGCAACCCGTCGATCGGCGGCCCAGCAAAAGGGATCGTCGTGCGTGAAATCGACGCTCTCGGCGGGGAAATGGGAAGAAACATCGATAAAACATACATTCAAATCCGGATGCTCAACACCGGGAAAGGCCCGGCCGTGCGCGCGCTGAGGGCCCAGGCTGATAAAGTGCTGTACCAGCGGGAAATGAAGAAGACGCTTGAAAGGCAGGAAAACTTGACGCTGCTGCAGGGCAAAGTCGAGCGGCTCATCGTGGAAGACGGCGTCTGCAAAGGCGTCGTTACGCAAACGGGGGCTCATTATTACGCCAAGGCGGTCGTCATCACAACCGGGACGTTTTTGCGCGGGGAGATTATCATTGGCGACATTAAATATTCGAGCGGACCGAACAATCAGCAGCCGTCGATCAAGCTGTCCGAGCATTTAGAGGAGCTTGGGTTTAAGCTCGTCCGCTTTAAAACGGGCACGCCGCCGCGCGTCAACAGCCGGACGATCGATTACAGCAAAACGGAAATTCAGCCGGGCGACGAAGAGCCGCGGGCGTTTTCGTACGAGACGACAACATACATCACGGATCAGCTGCCGTGCTGGCTGACGTACACGACGGAGGAAACGCACCGAATCATCGATGAAAATTTGCATTTGTCGCCGATGTACTCCGGCATGATTAAAGGAACCGGACCGCGCTATTGCCCATCGATCGAAGATAAAGTCGTTCGGTTCCATGACAAGCCGCGCCATCAAATTTTCCTCGAGCCGGAGGGGCGGGAAACGGAAGAAGTGTACGTGCAAGGACTGTCAACGAGCCTGCCGGAACATATTCAGCGCAAGCTTCTTGAAACGATTCCGGGGCTTGAGAAAGCGCAGCTCATGCGGGCGGGATATGCGATCGAGTACGATGCGATCGTGCCGACCCAGCTCTGGCCGACGCTCGAGACGAAGCTTGTGAAAAACTTGTACACCGCAGGGCAAATCAACGGTACGTCCGGCTATGAAGAAGCGGCGGGCCAAGGCATTATGGCCGGCATTAACGCCGCCCACCGTGCGCTCGGCCGCGAGGAGATCATTTTAAGCCGTTCGGACGCCTATATTGGCGTCTTAATCGACGACTTGGTGACGAAAGGGACGAACGAGCCGTACCGCTTGCTCACCTCGCGCGCTGAATATCGGTTGTTGCTCCGCCACGACAACGCCGATTTGCGCCTGACCGAGCTCGGCTATCGGATCGGCCTCATTTCCGAAGAGCGGTATCAAAAATTTTTGGCGAAAAAAGAGGCGATCGAGCGGGAGAAAAAGCGGATGCAAACGGTGATCATCAAACCGACGCCAAAAGTGCAGGAAGTCATCCGCGAAGCGGGCGGAAGCGAGCTGAAAGACGGCATCCGCGCCGCTGATTTGCTCCGGCGTCCGGAAATGACGTATGAACATATTCGAAAACTGGCGCCGGCGGACGAGGACATCGCTCCGGAAGTGGCCGAGCAAGTCGAAATTCAAATCAAGTACGAAGGCTACATCCAAAAATCGCTGCAGGAAGTCGAGCGGCTCAAAAAAATGGAAAACAAAAAAATCCCGGAAGATATCGATTACGACGCCATCCAAGGGCTGGCGACCGAGGCGCGGCAAAAACTGAAGCAAGTGCGGCCGCTCTCAATTGCCCAGGCATCGCGCATTTCCGGCGTCAATCCCGCCGATATTTCGATATTATTAGTGTATTTGGAACAAGGAAGAATCGCGCGCGTGTCGAATGAATAAATCATGAGGGAAAGGATTGGCATATGGAGGCGACACAATTTCAATCCATGCTCGAAGAGAGAGGGATTTCCCTCTCTTCCCGGGCGCTTGCGCAGTTTGAGCGCTATTATGAACTGCTTGTGGAATGGAATGAGAAAATGAATTTGACTGCCATTACGGACAAGCCCGGCGTCTATGTAAAGCATTTTTTTGATTCGGTTTCTCCGGCTTTCTATTACAATTTTTCCGCGCCTATATCGCTTTGCGATGTCGGCGCCGGGGCGGGGTTTCCGAGCATTCCGCTCAAAATTTGCTTTCCGCAGCTGCGCATCTCGATCGTCGATTCGCTGCAAAAGCGCATCCGCTTTTTGGAGCATCTCGCAGCAGAGCTGGAACTTGCGGATGTAGCGCTGTACCATGACCGCGCCGAGACGTTCGCCCGCCAAAAGGGGATGCGCGAATCGTTCGATGTCGTCACGGCTAGAGCGGTGGCGCGCATGCCGGTGCTTGCCGAACTTTGTCTTCCGCTTGTGAAGACAGGCGGTACATTCATTGCGATGAAAGCTGCCTCAGCGCCGGAAGAGCTGAAAGAGGGGGAGAAGGCAATTTCTGTGCTTGGCGGGGAGGTGGCGGCGGTGGAAACGTTCATGCTGCCGTTCGAAGAGGGCGAACGGACGATCATTTTCGTCCGCAAAACGAAAAAGACGCCGGCTCGATATCCGCGCAAGCCGGGAATGCCGAGCAAACAACCGATTCAATAAAACCCCTTGCAGACGGCGCGGGGGTCCGTCCCTCCGCTTTGCGTCCTATGCCAAGGGAAACAAAAGACGGCCTTAAAGCAGCGGCGTATGCCGGGCAAAACAGAGAATATCGGCCAAGTATGTCCAAAGGTGGTGTAGGGGGATGAAGCATCCGTTTTCGCGCTTGTTCAGCTTTGGAGAAAAAGAGCAAGAAGAAATGGGAGAAGACAAAGACCGGGAAGAAGTGCGCCATATTCCCGTTTCCAGCATTATTCCAAACCGTTTCCAACCGCGCGCTGTGTTCGATGAGGAGAAAATCGATGAATTGGCGTTGACGATCCGCACGCATGGCATTATTCAACCGATCGTTGTGCGTGAATGCGGAAACGGCCAATTTGAAATCATTGCCGGCGAGCGGAGATGGCGGGCGGTGCAAAAGCTTGGCTGGACGGAAATCCCCGCTATTGTGAAAAACTTAAACGACAAAGAAACCGCCTCCGTCGCCCTCATCGAAAACCTACAACGCGAGGAATTGACGCCGATCGAAGAGGCGATGGCGTATGCCAGGCTGATCGAGCTGCACGATTTGACGCAGGAGGCGCTCGCCCAGCGCCTTGGCAAGGGGCAATCAACGATCGCCAACAAGCTGCGTCTCCTAAAACTCCCTCAGGAAGTGCAAGAGGCGCTGTTGCAGCGGACGATCACTGAGCGCCACGCACGCGCGTTAATTGTGTTGAAAGATAAAGAGAAACAGCTGAAACTGTTGCAAGAAATCATCGACAAACAGCTCAACGTCAAGCAGACGGAAGACAGGGTCGTCAAGATGCTCGAGGCTGGCGAGCGAAAGCCGAAGCCGAAACGGAAGGCGTTCAGCCGCGATATGCGCATCGCCGTCAACACGATCCGCCAATCGCTCTCCATGGTGGAAAACAGCGGCGTATCCGTCCATTCCGAAGAAGAGGAATTTGACGATTACTATCAAATTACGATTCGCATCGCGAAAAAATAATCATCAAGTCGCCTTTTGCCTCATCAAGCGCAGCTGATGGGGTTTTTTTCTTTCAGAAAACAAAGTCATTTTCCTTTTTTCATGGTAAAATAGAATTTACGAGTAAGGAATAGAGGTAGGTGGCACCGTGGGCAAAGTCATTGCTATTGCAAATCAGAAAGGCGGGGTCGGAAAAACGACAACAGCTGTCAACCTGTCGGCCTGTTTGGCGCATCTCGGAAAAAAAGTGCTGCTCGTTGACGCCGATCCGCAAGGAAACGCGACAAGCGGCATCGGCATTGAAAAAGGCGATGTCGACGAATGCATTTATAATGTCATTATTGGCGATATGAAGGCGAAAGAGGTCATTCGGCCGACGAACATTGAAAACTTATATGTCATCCCGGCGACAATCCAACTTGCCGGTGCAGAAATTGAGCTTGTTTCGGTCATCTCCCGAGAAATCCGGCTCAAAAATGCGCTTGAGCCGCTGAAAGCCATGTACGACTTTATCATTATCGATTGCCCCCCTTCGCTAGGGCTGCTGACGCTGAATGCGCTGACGGCGGCCGATTCCGTCATGATTCCCGTCCAGTGCGAATATTATGCGCTTGAAGGGCTCAGCCAGCTGCTGAACACGATTCGGCTTGTGCAGCGCCACTTAAACTATAATTTGCGCCTCGAAGGCGTCTTGTTGACCATGCTCGATGCGCGGACGAATTTAGGGTTGCAAGTCATTCAGGAGGTCAAAAAGTATTTTCGCGAAATGGTGTACGAAACGATCATCCCGAGAAACGTGCGGCTGAGCGAAGCGCCAAGCCACGGCAAGCCGGTGATTTTGTACGATGTCAAATCGCGGGGGGCGGAAGTGTATTTAGAGTTGGCGAAGGAGGTGCTTGAGCGTGGCTAAAGGTCTTGGCAAAGGCATTAATGCGCTGTTTCACAACCTCGAACTCGACGGAAAAGAGGGAGTGGTGCAGGAGGTCAGCATTCATGTCCTTCATCCGAATCCATACCAGCCGCGGAAAACATTTCAGCCCGAAACGATCGAAGAGTTGAAACAGTCCATTTTGCAGCACGGCATTTTGCAGCCGCTCATCGTCCGCCGGTCGGTCAAAGGGTTTGAAATTGTTGTCGGCGAGCGGCGCTACCGGGCGGCAAAAGAGGCGAACCTGCAGTTTGTGCCGGTCGTCGTGCGCGAACTGACCGATGAACAAATGATGGAGTTTGCCCTTTTGGAAAACTTGCAGCGCGAAGATTTGAACCCGATTGAAGAAGCGATGGCTTATAAAATGTTGATGGACAAACTGCATCTGACCCAGGAGGAAGTCGCCAGCCGCGTCGGAAAGAGCCGCCCGCACGTCGCCAATCATGTGCGCCTCTTGTCGCTTCCTCCCGACGTGCAAAAACTGCTTGCCGATGGAACGCTGTCAATGGGCCATGGACGTGCGCTGCTCGGGCTGAAGCAAAAAAGCAAAATGAAGTTCGTGATCGAGCGGATTGTCCGCGACGGGCTGAACGTCCGCCAGCTCGAGAAACTGATCCGGCAAATCAACGAAAATGTTTCACGTGAAACATCGAAACGGAAACCGCCGGAAAAAAGCGTGTTTCTCCGTGAGAGCGAATCGCTGTTGCGCGAAAAATTCGGCACAAACGTCACGATCAAACAGACGAAGAAAAAGGGGAAAATTGAAATCGAGTTTTTTTCTCCGGAAGACTTGCAAAGAATATTGGAACTGCTTGATGTGCAGTTCGACGAGTAGAGCGGCCTGGCAATAAGGGCCGGTTTATTTTTGCTGGAGCTAGAGAGGGTTGAACATCATGGTATTGCTAGGAACGATTGTGAACGGGCTCAGCATTGTAGCCGGGGCATTGATTGGAAAATGGTTTCACCGCATTCCCGAACGGGTAAAAGAGACGGTGATGGGAGGAATCGGGCTGAATATGCTCGGTTTGACGAACATTCGCGTGGCGAATTTGCTGCCGAGCATTCTTGTCGTGGCGGCTGCCGTGTGTGTTCTTTCATTCGTCTAATAGACGGCCGCCTCTTCGGCCGAGAGCGGACAAACGACGTCCGTGCAGAGGGAGCGCCTAAACCGGGCGTTCAAGGCGCGCAAAAAAAATCCCCTCTTTAAGAACAACAGCCGGATGAGAGGGGATTTTGCTGTTTACCATAAGGAATGCCGGTCTTTCAGAAGCGGTTGGGCGGCTCGCTCTTTGCGGATGATGTGCCGCTCCGCTTCATAAATGCCGTTGGCGATCGTTTTCGCCATATTCATGACGAGATGAAGACGCGTATTTTGCAAGACGAAAAATTCCATAAACCCGCTCACATTGACGACTCCAGTAATATGGGCGTCGCCGACAGGGGGAAGTTGCTTGTTCACTCCGGCTCCGGGGCGAACCGGCCCTTTCGACACGGTGATGGCCCCGACGCTTTTCAACCGTCCGAGGCAAGCGTCGACAGCGATGATAAACGGATCGCGATGAATCAGCTGAATGGCCCCCACTTTTTCTTCCAAGTTGACCGCATGAATCGGCTCTTCAAGCGTTCCGTATACGTGAAAACGGGCCAATGGCTTCTCCTTCAGCATCGTGCCGACGAGCGGTCCAAGCGAATCGCCGGTCGAACGGTCCGTGCCGATGCAGACGACGGCAATCGGTTGAACGAGCGGATCGGGAAGCAGCGAAGTGATTCGCCAGGCGATGGACGATGCCGCCCCCTGTTCATCATAAAAAACGCGATTCCTTTCTTCCCGGGAAGAGAAAAATATCGACGGTATGCTCATGCGATTCACTCCTACTTTCGGTTCAAAATTATTAACAGTATACGGAAAATAAAAGAATCATATACATCTCGATGTTTGTTTTCTTGTCTTTTCTTTTTCGCCCGCTGCCTGCATTTGACTACAAATCGGCGGTCCATCTTGTTAAAATAAAAGCGCAGAATAGAAAAAGGTTGAGGTGTCGTCAACATTGAATGCGATGGAAAAAACGGTTAACCGGCTGCTCGAGCTGTTGACGAATGAGGAGCTATGGCTTCGAATTGGAACAGGGGCGCTTAAGATTGTTCTTATCCTACTCATATGCGCCGCAGCAGTGAAAGTGTTGAAAATAGCCGTTCATAATATGTTCAAAGTGCGGGAGAAAGCACCGATCCGCATTTCGGAACGGCGAGAGATGACGTTAACGCGGCTGTTAGACAATGTGATTACGTACGTACTATATTTTATTGCGCTGTTGATGATTTTAGATACGTTTGGTGTTCCGGTCAAAGCGTTGTTGGCTGGGGCCGGGGTTGTTGGCCTGGCCGTCGGCTTCGGGGCGCAAAGCTTAGTAAAAGACATCATCACCGGGTTTTTCATCATTTTTGAAGACCAGTTTGCGGTCGGCGATTACGTCCGCATCGGCAATTTTGAAGGGTATGTGGAAGAGATCGGGCTTCGGGTGACGAAAATTAAAAGCTGGACGGGAGAAGTGCATATTTTGCCTAACGGCAGCATTACGCAAGTGACGAACTATTCACTTCACAACAGTTTGGCGGTAGTGGACATCAGCATCTCCTATGAAGAAGATATTGAAGAGGCGGAAAAAGCGATTCGTGAACTGCTGCCGCAGTTGCCGGACAAATACGAGGATATGGTCGCACCGCCGCAGTTGCTTGGCGTGCAAAACTTAGTGAACTCGGAAATGGTGCTTCGTATTACATGCGAAACGAAGCCGATGTGCCATGTCGGTGTGGCAAGAGCCATCCGCAAAGAAGTAAAGATGCTTTTAGACGAACGCGGAATCGAAATGGCATACCCAAGGTTCGTGTTGCATCGGCGAAGCGGAGAGGAGCCGCTTGATGCCAAATGGCAAGGGCAGAAATCATGACAATCATGGAGGTGAGCAGATGGAAGAGAAGGAATTTGGCTTGTATGATATCGTTGAGATGAAAAAGCCGCACCCGTGCGGCACGAACCGTTGGAAAGTGATCCGCTTAGGCGCGGATATCCGCATCAAATGCGAGGGGTGCGCCCACAGCGTTCTGTTGCCGCGCAAAGAGTTTATTCGCAAAATGAAAAAAGTGTTAGTCAGGCATGAAGAATGACAAAAGGGGCTGATCCAAAAGAGCGGTAACGCTCCTATCTGGAGCAGCATGGAAACATAGACCGCCACGAAACATCCGGTAAAGCCAAGGGTTTCAGGAGGGGGTCTCTTTCCCATACTTCGGTTGCATCTTATCAAAAAGGGGCTTTTGCGTCAGCCCCTCTTTTGCTGGACAGGGAGGGGAGAATCGATGGAAACCGTGCATGTAACGTCATGTCCGCTCAATTGCTGGGACGTTTGCGGACTCAAGGTGACCGTAAATGGCGGAAAAGTAGTGCGCATTGATGGCGACGAACATCATCCGATCACGAAAGGAACGATTTGCGGGCGCGGGCGGATGCTGAAAGAGCGGGCAAACGCCAAAGAGCGGCTCCTTTATCCGCTGAAAAAAGCAAACGGGCGATTTATCCGGGTTTCATGGGAAGAAGCACTCGATGATATCGCCGAAAAATTGTGGGACGTAAAAGAACGGTTGGGGTCGACAGCCGTGCTCCATAGCCATGACTATGCCAACAACGGGCTGCTGAAAAATCTAGACAAGCGTTTTTTCAATTGCTACGGCGGGGTGACAGAGCTTGTCGGCAGCCTTTGCTGGGGCGCGGGCATTGAGGCGCAAACATGGGATTTTGGCAATGCGTACAGCCATGCGCCGGAAGATATCGACAACAGCCGCCATATCGTCATTTGGGGGCGAAATGTCGCCCGCACGAACATGCATTTGTTTGAACGGTTGCTGGCGGCGAAAAAGCGCGGCGCGACGATCACCGTTATTGATCCGCTGTTTGGCCCGACGGCGCGCATCGCCGACCGGTACGTGTGCATCAAACCGGGGATGGATGCCTTTTTAGCCATGGGCATTATGAAAGAGCTGCTTCGGCTTCGGCTCGAGGATCGCACGTTTATCGAGCAGTATACGGTCGGTTTTCGCGATGTGGAAGAGATGTTGCAGACGATTTCGTTTGCGGAGATCGAACGGCATACCGGCGTCGGCCGCCGTGTTATGACAGAGCTCGCTGAGCTTTACAGCGACCGGCCGACGGCGACGTATCTTGGACTTGGCATGCAGCGCTATGCGAACGGCGGCAACACGATCCGCTGGATTGATGCTCTTGTCGCGGCGAGCGGCAATGTCGGCATTCCGGGCGGAGGAGCGAATTTTGGCAACTTGCAAGTGAGTGAATGCTTTGACAAAGCCGCTCTCACGCTCCCGGAACGGAAAACAGCGTCACGCACGTGGACGGTGATGAAGCAAGCGGAAGAGATCTTGCGGGCGGATGATCCGCCCATTGAGATGGTCATCGTCACGTGCGGCAACCCGCTTGTTCAGGTGCCGAATACGAATTTAATGAAAGAAGCGTTTGCCTCGGTCAACACTGTTGTTGTCTTTGAACAGTTTATGACTGATACCGCCGCCGCTGCTGATTATGTCCTTCCGGTTGCGGCTTCGTTTGAGGAAGAAGACGTTTATTGTTCGTCAATGTACCATGCGTATTTGAATTACGGGCCGAAGCTCGTCGACCCGCCGGGCGAGGCGAAGCCTGATCTTTGGATTTGGACGGAGCTGGCCAAACGGCTTGGCTTTGGCGATGCGTTCGCCTATACGCGCGAGCAGTTTCTCGCCATGGCGCTGCGCCCGTTGGAAACAAACGGGATTACGCTCGAGCGGATCAAAGCCGAGCATCGCATTCTTCTGCCCGTCGAGCCGGTGCCATGGCATGACCGCCGTTTCCAAACGCCAAGCGGCAAATATGAATTCACTTCGAACATTGCCCGGCAAAAAGGAATGGACGGCCGGCTGCAAATCATGTACCCGGCTGAGTCGGAAGAAGCTCATCCGGCATTGGCCGCCAAGTATCCGTACCGGTTGTTGACGATCCATCCGCTCCGTTCAAACCATTCTCAGCATTACCCTCTCGTTCCGGCGCTGCAAACTGTGCGCATTGAAATTTCGGCTGATATTGCTGAGAAAAAAGGCCTCATCGACGGCGATCGGGCACGTGTCTACAACGACCGCGGGGCCGTTGTCGGGACGGTCAAAGTGCTTAATGGCGCTTATCCGGGAACGATCAATATTGACGAAGGACAATGGGGCGCGTTTGGCGGTCCGGTCAATGTGCTCACATCCGATTTGGAGTCAGACAACAAATGCGGCAGCACGCTGTACGATTGCTTGGTGAATATTGAAAAAGTTGCGCAGGAAACAAATGAAGCACTTTAACGTAAAGGGCGGCGGCCCAAATTGCCCCAAGGTTGATCCGCGCCGGACAGTGTTGACGTCCAACAGTTGGAAAAAGACACAAACTCCTAGTTGTTGAGGCGGATGGAAGAGGAAATATTCCCCGCCCGCGGCACGCTTGTCATTTTTTGTGCCAGCCCATATAATGAGGGAAGATGCGAACGGGAAAGAGGAGTGGAACGAATGGGATTGACAGCAGGAATCGTCGGGTTGCCAAACGTCGGCAAATCGACGTTGTTTAACGC
Organism: Geobacillus sp. WSUCF-018B; assembly: GCF_002809985.1. Classification (NCBI taxonomy): domain Bacteria; kingdom Bacillati; phylum Bacillota; class Bacilli; order Caryophanales; family Anoxybacillaceae; genus Geobacillus; species Geobacillus sp. WSUCF-018B. The sequence continues at coordinate 19,512 of NZ_PIJF01000021.1, read as the reverse complement.
CATTACAAAAGCAGGCGCCGAATCGGCCAATTATCCGTTTTGCACGATTGAACCGAACGTCGGCGTCGTGGAAGTGCCGGACGAGCGGTTGACCGTCCTGACCGACATGTTCCGGCCGAAGCGGACCGTGCCGACGGTTTTTGAGTTTACCGACATCGCCGGGATCGTGAAAGGAGCAAGCAAAGGGGAAGGGCTTGGCAACAAGTTTTTGTCGCACATTCGCCAAGTTGATGCGATTTGCCAAGTCGTCCGTTGCTTCAGCGATGAAAACATCACCCACGTCGCCGGCAAAGTCGATCCGCTCGCCGATATTGAAACGATCAACTTAGAGCTTATTTTTGCTGACCTGGAGACGGTCGACAAACGAATGGAGCGGGTGGGCAAAATCGCCAAGCAAAAAGACAAAGAGGCGGCGTTTGAATACGAAATTTTGCTGCGGCTGAAAGAGACGCTCGAAGCCGGCAAGCCGGCGCGCACGATCGAGTTTGCCGATGAAGAGATGAAAGTCGTCAAGCAGCTGCACTTGCTGACGACCAAACCGATGCTTTATGTCGCCAATGTCGGCGAGGACGATGTCGCTGATCCGGAGAGCAATCCGTTCGTCGCGGAAGTGCGTGAGTTTGCCAAAAGCGACAATGCGGAAGTGATTGTCGTCTGTGCAAAAATTGAAGAAGAAATCGCCGAGTTCAGCGATGAGGAAAAACAGCAGTTTTTGCAAGAGCTCGGCATTGAACAATCCGGCCTCGATCAGCTCATTCGCGCCGCCTACAGCTTGCTTGGGCTGGCGACGTTTTTTACCGCCGGTGAACAAGAAGTGCGGGCATGGACGTTTCGCAAAGGGATGAAGGCGCCGCAATGCGCCGGTATTATTCACTCTGACTTTGAGCGCGGGTTCATTCGCGCTGAAACCGTTTCATACGAAGATTTAGTCGCTGCCGGCTCGATGGCGGCGGCGCGCGAAGCCGGCAAAGTGCGGCTGGAAGGGAAAGATTACGAAGTGCAAGACGGCGACATCATGCACTTCCGGTTCAATGTGTAACGCCATTGTCGACAGAGTCCGCGGCCAAGGGGCGGCAGACTGCGTGAGTTCCATGTGCAATGCCGCGGAGAAAGGAAAATGGTTGGCGGCGTGGTGAACTTCCAGTGCTAATTCTGGCGAATGTTTCCGTCATCGGAATGAAGCGGAATAGCCTTGCTTATTGCCGCCAGTCATGGTATAATCAACGAATGTGAGTAATGATTATTGCTCCTTGCCCTTCGACGGGAAGGGCCGTTTAGACCAAAAGGAGGTGACGAGCGTGAGAAAATACGAAATCATGTACATCATCCGCCCGAACATGGACGATGAAGCAAGACAAGCTCTCGTCGAGCGGTTTAACAACGTGTTGAAAGAAAACGGTGCGGAGATTACGAATGTGACGGATTGGGGCAAACGCCGTTTAGCCTATGAAATTGAAAAATATCGCGACGGCTACTACATGATTGTCAACGTCACGGCAGAGCCGAAAGCGGTGCAAGAATTTGACCGTTTAGCGCGCATCAGCGAAGACATTATCCGCCATATCGTTGTGAAAGAAGAAGAATAATTTTTTGTATATGGTACGAGGTGGTTCTGATGATTAACCGCGTCATTTTGGTCGGCAGGTTAACGAAAGATCCGGAGTTGCGCTACACTCCAAGCGGAGTGGCTGTTGCCACGTTCACGCTCGCGGTCAACCGCCCGTTTACGAATCAGCAGGGCGAGCGGGAGGCGGATTTTATTCAATGCGTCGTTTGGCGCCGCCAAGCGGAAAACGTCGCCAACTTCTTGAAAAAAGGGAGCTTGGCCGGGGTTGACGGCCGGCTGCAAACCCGCAGCTATGAAAACCAGGAAGGCCGACGCGTGTATGTGACGGAAGTGGTGGCTGACAACGTCCAATTTCTTGAGCCAAAAGGAAGCAATGAGCAGCGTGGGGCAGCAGCAGGCGGCTACTATGGGGATCCGTTCCCATTCGGACAAGATCAGAACCACCGTCATTCAAGCGAGAAAGGGGTTGGCCGCCTCGATGAAGATCCTTTTGCCAATGACGGCCAGCCGATTGATATTTCCGACGATGATTTACCGTTTTGAACGATCATGGAAACGATAGAAGCGGAAAGGAGGAACGAAGCATGGCAGGACGGAAAGGCGGTCGTGGCAAACGCCGCAAAGTATGTTATTTCACGGCAAACAACATCACGCACATCGACTACAAAGACGTTGATTTGCTGAAAAAATTCATCTCTGAACGCGGCAAAATTTTACCGCGCCGTGTGACGGGAACGAGCGCGAAATATCAGCGCAAACTGACGGTCGCAATCAAACGGGCGCGCCAAATGGCGCTGTTGCCGTACGTTGCCGATGAGTGAGCTGAAAAAAGCAGTAAGGGGGACCTTACTGCTTTTTCTATTTATGCTGAGTAAACTAGCTGGAAAGGAGAACGTTCATTGCGGAAAACACACGCCCTCACTGAAGCAGCCATCGAACTCGCGCTGTTTGCCGTTTTGTTTTTGATGGCGTTGTACGTGCCGGTGATCGGCTTTGTCGCTGCCCTGTTTTTAGCGCTTCCATTTATGGTGTTTACGATGCGTCACGGGCTTGCCCCTGCCTGGTTGCTGCTCGTTGCGGCTCTCGTTGTCTCCAGCCTTATCGGTTCGTTTTTGTCGCTGCCGATGGCGCTTATGTTTGGCACTGTCGGCATAACGGTCGGCGCGATGTTGGCGAAACAGAAAAACCGCTATCTCATCTGGCTTGTCGGCGCCCTCGTGTTTTTAGCCAACATCGTGCTTGATTACATCATTTCGATTCAATTTTTCCAAGTTGACATGATCCGGGATACGCTTGGTTTAGTGCGCGAGTCGTTTGATACGGCGATGCGCATGATGGAAGCGATGGGCCAAAAGCCGCCAGCTGGGATGCAAAAGCAGCTTGAACAAGGAATCGAACTGATCGGCTACATGGTTCCGACGCTGTTTGTCATCGCTGCGTTGGCGCTCGCCTACGTGACCATCATGGTCTCGCTGCCCATTATGAAGCGGCTGAAGCTCCCGGTCGGCACGTGGCCGCCGTTTCGTGAGCTCTCCTTGCCAAAAAGCGTGCTATGGATATACATCATGGTGCTTGTTCTTTCCATGTTTCCGTTTGCCGAGGGAACGTTCCCTTATATTGCTGTATTGAACCTCTCTTATGTGCTGCAGCTTGCCATGGCAGTACAAGGATTTTCGTTTTTGTATTACGCCGCCTACAAAAAAGGCATTGCGAAAGGCGTGGTGATCGCTGGGACGGTTGTTTGTTTATTCCTGCCTTTTCTACTTTATCTTGTGGCGATATTCGGTATAATTGATTTAGGATTTGATTTGCGCCGCCGCATATAAATAATTGGATAAGGTGAGCCATTTCTTCAGTGTAGGAGCTGACTTGAATGTCCCATTTTTACGAGAGGAAAGCATACCGCTATCCGTCCTATGCGTTAGCCGCCTTGGCGGTGCTCATGGCGGCCGGCCTGTTTTATTTCCACTGGCTGCTTGGGCTGATCGGCTTTCTCACCGTTGGGTTTACGCTTTATTATGTCATTTGGTCACAGCGCTCTTTGTATCAAGAGCTGGGGCAATATATTTCCAACCTGTCGTATCGGGTGAAGAAAGTCGGCGAGGAAGCGCTTATGCAGATGCCGATCGGCATCATGCTCATCGATGAGGAAGGGAAAATCGAATGGTCGAACCGGTTTTTAGCCTCCTGCTTTAAGGAACAGACGTTGGTTGGCCGCTCGCTTGCCGAGCTGTCCGAACCGTTGGCCGCTTTCGTCAAAAAAGGAAAGGCGGACGAGGAGATTATGGAACTGAACGGAAAACAGCTGAAAGTCATCGTCCGCCGCCACGAACGGCTTCTTTACTTTTTCGATGTTACAGAGCATATGGAGCTGAAACGGCAATATGAGGCAGAGCGGTTGGCGCTGGCGATCATTTTTCTTGACAATTATGATGAAATTACGCAAGGGATGGACGATCAAGCGAAAAGCCAATTGAACAGCCTTGTAACCTCTGTGTTGAACCGATGGGCGAACGATTACGGCATCTTTTTAAAGCGAACGTCGTCGGATCGATTCATTGCCGTATTGAATGAGCACATATTGACCCGGTTGGAAAAAAGCAAATTTTCTATTTTGGATGAGGTGCGCGAGCAGACGGCCAAACACCAAGCCCAGCTCACGTTGAGCATCGGCATTGGCGCCGGCGTATCCCCACTGCCAGAACTTGGGACGCTTGCGCAATCGAGCTTGGATTTGGCGCTCGGGCGCGGCGGCGATCAAGTAGCGATCAAACACGGAAACGGAAAAGTGAAGTTTTACGGCGGAAAAACGAACCCGATGGAAAAGCGGACACGCGTCCGCGCCCGCGTCATTTCCCATGCGCTTCGCGAGCTCATCGCTGAAAGCGATAGGGTGCTCATTATGGGGCATAAATATCCGGATATGGACGCGCTCGGGGCGGCGATTGGCATTTTAAAGGTCGTTCAATCAAACCAAAAGGAAGGGTTTATTGTTGTTGACCAGGCAAAAACGGATGCAGGTGCGCAACGGCTGCTCGAAGAAATGAGAAAACATGCTGATTTATGGTCGAGATGCATCAAACCGGAGCAGGCGCTTGAGCTCGTGACAGAAGATACGCTGCTCATCGTCGTGGATACGCACCGTCCGTCGCTTGTCATTGAAGAACGACTGCTGTACCGCATGGATCATATAGTCGTCATCGATCATCATCGTCGCGGCGAAGAGTTTATTGAAGCGCCGATTCTCGTCTACATGGAGCCGTACGCTTCATCGACATCGGAATTGGTCACCGAGTTGCTTGAGTACCAGCCGAAGCGGGTGAAGCTGTCGATGCTGGAGGCGACGGCGCTTCTTGCCGGCATCGTCGTTGACACAAAGAGTTTTACGCTCCGCACCGGTTCCCGCACGTTCGATGCGGCGTCGTATTTGCGCGCCCAAGGAGCGGATACGGTGCTTGTGCAAAAATTGCTGCGGGAAAGCGTAACGAATTACGTCAGACGGGCGAAATTGATCGAGCGGACGGTGATTGATGAACACGGCATCGCCATCGCCAAGGGGGGCGAGAACGAGGTGCACGATCAAGTGTTGATCGCGCAAACCGCCGATACGCTTCTGACGCTGAGCGGCGTCGCCGCCTCTTTCGTCATTTCCAAGCGGGCAGATGGGACGGTCGGCATCAGCGCCCGCTCGCTTGGCGACATCAACGTGCAAGTCATTATGGAGAAGTTGGGCGGGGGCGGACATTTGACAAACGCTGCCGCCCAACTGTCCGGGGTGACGGTCGGAGAGGCGGAGCGGCAACTGCGCGAAGCCATTCATGACTATTTTGAGGGGGGTAAGCCATCATGAAGGTCATCTTTTTAAAGGATGTCAAAGGAAAAGGGAAAAAAGGGGAAATCAAAAACGTCGCCGACGGCTATGCCAACAACTTCTTATTTAAACAAGGGCTGGCCATTGAAGCGACGCCAGCCAATTTAAAAGCGCTCGAGGCGCAAAAACAAAAAGAGCAGCGCCAGGCGGCCGAGGAGCTGGCGAATGCGAAAAAATTGAAAGAACAGCTTGAGAAGCTGACAGTAACCATTCCAGCAAAGGCAGGCGAAGGCGGCCGTTTGTTCGGCTCGATTACGAGCAAACAAATCGCCGAGTCGCTGCAAGCCCAACACGGCTTGAAGCTCGACAAGCGCAAAATTGAGCTTGCCGATGCCATTCGCGCGCTTGGATACACGAACGTGCCGGTGAAACTCCACCCAGAGGTAACGGCGACGCTGAAAGTGCATGTGACAGAACAAAAATAACGGCGACGTCTCATTTCAGGAAGCGAAGATGCCCCCGCCCGCTGCGGCGGGGCTCCTTTGCTTATTAGCTGCAACAGAGAAAGACACAACGGGGGAAAAGGTGGTGAAACGATGAGCGAGCTGTTTTCAGAACGAATTCCTCCACAAAGCATTGAAGCTGAGCAAGCGGTGCTTGGCGCCGTATTTTTGGATCCCGCTGCGTTAGTGCCTGCTTCGGAAATTTTAATCCCAGAGGATTTTTACCGTGCAGCCCATCAAAAAATTTTTCACGCCATGCTTCGCGTCGCCGACAGGGGGGAGCCGGTCGATTTGGTGACGGTGACGGCGGAACTCGCCGCTTCCGAGCAGCTTGAGGAAATCGGCGGCGTCTCCTACTTAAGCGAGCTCGCCGACGCCGTGCCGACAGCGGCCAACGTCGAATATTACGCCCGCATCGTCGAGGAAAAATCGGTGCTGCGCCGCCTCATCCGCACAGCGACCTCGATCGCGCAAGACGGATATACAAGGGAAGACGAGATCGACGTTTTGCTTGATGAAGCTGAGCGCAAAATTATGGAGGTTTCCCAACGGAAGCATTCGGGCGCCTTTAAAAATATTAAGGACATTCTCGTGCAAACGTATGACAATATTGAGATGCTCCATAACCGGGATGGGGAAATCACCGGCATCCCGACCGGGTTCACCGAGCTTGACCGGATGACGTCCGGTTTTCAGCGGAGCGATTTGATTATCGTGGCCGCCCGGCCGTCGGTTGGGAAAACAGCGTTCGCCTTAAATATTGCCCAAAATGTAGCGACGAAAACGAATGAAAATGTCGCCATTTTCAGTTTGGAGATGAGCGCCCAGCAGCTGGTGATGCGGATGCTTTGTGCCGAAGGCAACATTAACGCGCAAAACTTGCGCACCGGCAAATTGACGCCGGAAGACTGGGGCAAGCTGACGATGGCGATGGGGAGTTTATCGAACGCCGGCATTTATATCGACGACACGCCGAGCATCCGCGTCAGCGACATTCGCGCCAAATGCCGCCGGCTTAAGCAGGAAAGCGGGCTCGGCATGATTGTCATCGATTATTTGCAGCTCATTCAAGGGAGCGGACGCAGCAAAGAAAATCGCCAACAGGAAGTATCGGAAATTTCCCGCTCGCTGAAGGCGCTCGCCCGCGAGCTTGAAGTGCCGGTCATCGCCTTGTCGCAGCTGTCGCGCAGCGTCGAGCAGCGCCAAGACAAACGGCCGATGATGTCCGATATTCGTGAATCCGGAAGCATTGAGCAAGACGCCGACATTGTCGCCTTTTTGTACCGCGATGACTATTACAACAAAGATTCTGAGAACAAAAACATCATTGAAATCATTATTGCCAAACAGCGCAATGGTCCAGTCGGAACGGTGCAGCTCGCTTTTATTAAAGAGTATAATAAGTTTGTCAACCTAGAGCGCCGCTTCGATGAGGCGCAAATTCCGCCGGGGGCGTAAACCGGCTCACGTTGGCGGCAGGCGCCTCCTTTCGGGTTTAATAGACGAATAAAAAAGTTTATAACTGTTTAAAATGTTCGTGTTTCATTGACTTTGCACCGAAAAACTGATACACTGACAATGTTTAGACCGAGGAAACTGGAGGTGCTCGCCATGTCGTCAGTCGTTGTTGTCGGCACGCAATGGGGCGATGAAGGAAAAGGGAAAATTACAGACTTTTTATCGGAAAACGCGGAAGTCATTGCCCGGTACCAGGGAGGGAACAACGCCGGACACACGATCGTGTTTAACGGAGAGCGGTATAAGCTTCACTTAATCCCGTCGGGCATTTTTTATAAAGACAAAATTTGCGTCATCGGCAACGGCATGGTCGTTGATCCGAAAGCGCTTGTCGCCGAGCTTTCCTATTTGCATGAGCGCGGCGTTTCGACCGATAATTTGCGCATCAGCAACCGCGCCCATGTCATTTTGCCGTATCATTTGAAATTGGATGGGCTTGAGGAAGAGCGGAAAGGCGCCAATAAAATCGGCACGACGAAAAAAGGAATCGGGCCGGCGTACATGGATAAAGCAGCGCGCATCGGCATCCGCATCATCGATTTGCTCGACCGCGATGTGTTTGCGGAAAAGCTGGCCCGCAACTTGGAAGAGAAAAACATGTTGTTCGAAAAAGTGTACGGTGCCGAAGGGTTCCGCTTCGAGGACATTTTTGAAGAGTATTACGAGTATGGCCAGCAAATCGCAAAATACGTCTGTGATACATCGGTCGTATTGAACAACGCGCTTGATGAAGGACGCCGCGTCCTGTTTGAAGGAGCGCAAGGCGTCATGCTCGATATCGACCAAGGGACGTACCCGTTTGTTACGTCTTCCAACCCGGTGGCCGGCGGGGTGACGATCGGTGCTGGCGTTGGCCCGACGAAAATCAAGCACGTCGTCGGAGTGGCAAAAGCCTATACGACGCGCGTCGGCGATGGGCCGTTCCCGACCGAGCTGCATGATGAAATCGGCGACCGCATTCGTGAAGTGGGCCGCGAATATGGGACGACAACCGGCCGTCCGCGCCGCGTCGGCTGGTTTGACAGCGTCGTCGTTCGCCATGCCCGCCGGGTGAGCGGCATCACTGACTTGTCGCTCAATTCGATTGACGTGTTGACCGGCATTGAAACGTTGAAAATTTGCGTCGCCTACCGATATCGCGGTGAAGTGATCGAGGAGTTTCCAGCCAGCTTAAAAGTTTTGGCGGAATGCGAGCCGATTTACGAAGAGCTGCCGGGCTGGACGGAAGATATCACCGGGGTGAGAAGCTTGGACGAGCTGCCGGCCAATGCCCGCCACTATGTCGAACGCATTTCCCAGCTCACCGGCATCCCGCTTTCGATTTTCTCTGTCGGTCCGGACCGCTCGCAAACGAACGTTGTCCGCAGCGTTTATGCATAAGCGGCTAGCGGTGAACACCAAAGCATAGATGCACATGCGTCTATGCTTTTTTCATTCGCGGAGGAAAAGCGGTCCCGTCCGTGGTCGGGGTCATGCGCGTGCGTCTATGCCCTTTTCACTGTATAGATGCAACGAAATCGTTTAACATATCCTTGGCGGAAAAGTGGCTCATCCATTTTTGACTGTCGAAGGCAAGCCTATGGTTTGCTCCTCAAAATGGCAGCGGGCAAAGGATGATTTCGTTTTTATAACGTGGTAAATTAATAATGATGAGTCTTCACCATTTTCTGTGATTTCCAATCAATCCTAGAAACATGTTATCTGGATGAAATGGGTTCATCAGTCAACATCCTTCTTCCGTATACAGACCTTGAAGTTGGTAGAATGGAAACAGTCAAGTGCTTTCTTGACGGTGTTGATTTCACCGCTAACATTATTGCCAGGATCTCGTCAGTGCTTTCTCTTTTTTGTCACTAAATCACAAAATTTGGTGATGAACCATAATGATAGCATTCCATCGCAAAAGGAAGGACGTGAGCGAGATGGAAAAACGCATTTTAGTTGTTGACGACGAAAAACCGATTGCCGATATTTTGCAATTTAACTTACAAAAAGAAGGGTACGAAGTCATCTGCGCCTATGACGGCGAGGAAGCGCTGCAAAAAGTGGAAGAAACGATGCCGGATTTGATTTTATTGGATATTATGCTGCCGCTGAAAGACGGCATGGAAGTATGCCGCGAGGTGCGGAAAAAATACGACATGCCGATCATCATGCTGACGGCGAAAGATTCCGAGATTGATAAAGTGCTTGGTTTGGAGCTGGGGGCGGACGATTATGTGACAAAGCCGTTCAGCACGCGCGAGCTGCTGGCGCGAGTCAAAGCGAACTTGCGCCGCCATGCGCAAACAGCCAACCAAGAGGAAGTGGAGAATGAAACGAATGAAATCGTCATCGGGCCGCTTGTCATCCGTCCAGATGCGTACGTCGTGCAAAAACGGGGGGAGACGATCGAGTTGACCCATCGCGAATTTGAACTGCTCCACTATTTGGCGAAACATATCGGCCAAGTGATGACGCGCGAACACTTGCTGCAAACGGTTTGGGGCTACGACTATTACGGCGATGTGCGCACGGTCGATGTGACGGTAAGAAGGCTGCGTGAAAAAATCGAAGACAACCCTTCCCATCCGTCGTGGATCGTCACAAGACGGGGCGTCGGCTATTATTTGCGCAACCCGGAACAGGAGTCATGAGTCGGCATGAAAAAAGTAGGGCCATTTCGTTCGATCCGCTTTAAGTTTGTTATTATTTATGTGCTGCTCATTCTTGTCGCTATGCAAATCATCGGCGTGTATTTTGTCCGTAAGTTGGAAACGGAGCTTGTGCAAAATTTCAAAAACTCACTGAACGAACGGGTGACGCTGCTCGCCTATAACGTCGAGCAGGCAATGAATCGGGAGCGCGATGAAAAAAGCCCGACATTGGAAGAAGACATCCGTTCGCTTCTTCATGATTTCGTTTCCCAAGATATTTCCGAAGTGCGCGTCATTGATGCCAAAGGGAAGGTGTTGGCGACGTCGAATCCGTATATGCAAAACATCGTCGGGAAGCGGACGACGGAGATTTACGTGAAGCGTTCGCTCGTCACCGGCGAAACTGTCGACCGGATGATGCTTGATTCAAGGACAGGCCATCGCATGTACATTTCCTCGACTCCGATTAAGACGAGCGGGGAAGTCAAAGGGGTCATTTACGTTATTGCCTCAATGGAAAACGTCTTTTCGCAAATGCGGCAAATCAACATGATTTTGGCGACTGGGACGGGGATCGCGCTCGCCATTACCGCCGTGCTCGGCATTTTTTTGTCGCGCACCATCACCCGGCCGATTTCCGATATGCGCCGGCAAGCGCTGGCGATGACAAGGGGCGATTTTTCCCGCAAAGTCAAAGTGTACGGCTACGATGAAATCGGCCAGCTGGCGATGACCTTTAACAACTTGACGAAAAAACTGCAGGAAGCGCAGGCGACAACGGAAGGCGAACGGCGCAAGCTTGAGTCGGTGTTGACGCACATGACCGATGGCGTGATCGCGACCGACCGCCGCGGCCGCGTCATTCTCATTAATGATGCGGCGTTAAACATTTTGAATGTTTCACGTGAAACAGTGCTGTCGAGTTCGATCGTCGACGTGCTCGGCATCGCTGACCAATATACGTTTGAAACGCTGCTCGAGGAACGCGACTCACTCATTTTGGATTTCAGCACCGATGAGGAATTGTACATTTTGCGGGCGTCACTATCGGTCATTCAAAAAGAGGGTGGGTTTGTCAACGGGCTGATTGTCGTTTTGCACGACATCACCGAGCAAGAAAAAATCGACCGCGAGCGGCGGCAGTTCGTCGCCAATGTCTCGCATGAGCTGCGCACGCCCTTGACGACAATGAAAAGCTATTTAGAGGCATTGGCGGATGGCGCCTGGCAAGATAAAGACATCGCTCCAAGGTTCATTCAAGTCGTGCAAAATGAAACGGAGCGCATGATTCGGCTCGTCAACGACTTGCTTCATCTGTCGAAGCTCGACAGCAAAGATTACAAGCTGAAAAAGACATGGATCAATTTTTCGGCTTATTTTCATAAAGTGATTGACCGGTTTGAACTGACAAAAAGCGATAACATCCGGTTCGTTCGCAAAATTCCGCGCCAGGCGATTTTCATCGAAGTGGATGAGGACAAAATCACACAAGTATTGGACAACATCATTTCCAATGCGTTGAAATACTCTCCGCAAGGCGGGACGATCACGTTCCGCGTCCGCGAGCTGGCCGACGAGATCATTGTCAGCGTCAGCGACGAAGGGGTCGGCATCCCGAAGGCCGATTTGGCGAAAATTTTTGAGCGTTTTTACCGGGTCGATAAGGCGCGGTCGCGCAAATTGGGCGGCACCGGCCTCGGACTGGCCATTGCCAAAGAAGTCGTGCTCGCCCATGGCGGGACGATTTGGGCGGAAAGCAAAGAACATAAAGGGACGACGATTTATTTTACGCTGCCGCTAGAACGGGAGCAAAAGGATGACTGGTACGATGTATGAAGCGATCAAAACAGTTGTGTTGACGTCGCTTGTGCTCATCAGCATTATGATGACGTTTGCTTTATGGACGTATCATCCTAAATATGACGTGCTGCAAAACGACGAGTATATTCAGCACGTTTCCGTCAGCAATACGCAAGTTGATACGGAGATGGTCGTGCAGCCAAAGCAGGTGCTCATCCATAAAGGCGGAGCCCACTACGCCCTCACGAAAGAGGAAAAGAAAAATGAAGTGCTGAAAGAAGTCAAAAAATGGGCGCTCGACGATTTTGAGAACATTTCATCTTCCGTCCCGCAAGGAAAGTTTTTGTCGTTTTTAGACGGAAAAGAGCGGCTGGAAATCATTTACCCAGACGAGCTGCCGATCGATATTTACCGGTTGATCTTCACGGTGGAAGATAGAGGGCTTGATGGCTTGGCATTTGACCGCATTCTCGTTCCATTCAGTGAAGGGGATAAATTCCCAGTCTATTTTATCGCAACCGATAAGCACAAAATTTATAAGGCGACCGCCAGTGACGCTTCGCAGGACGCCATCAGCCGGCTGGCGAAGGAGGCCAACCATTTTCCCCGTTATTTCGCTTATCCGGTCAGCGAGACGAAGCAGCTTTATTTGCCGGAAAAAGAAGTGGAGCTTAGCAGTTTGCAATACTACATCGATGAGTTGGACGTCGATAAGTTTAAAGAAGCGCTGTTTAGCGACCCGAGCTTTGTGAAAAAGGACTTGATTCCGTTTGGCGAGGAGTACACCGATGGTTCGCGGCTGATGGACGTCGATTTCCTTCAGCGCATGCTGCTGTATGTCAATCCGGCAGCCCGTGTCTCCAATATGGGCCAAACTGATCAAGAAACTCACTTCATTCAAAAAAGCATTGATTTTGTCAATGAACATGGCGGCTGGACTGATTTATACCATTTTGCCCGTTGGAGTGAAGAAGATCGGAAAGTCATTTTCCGGCTTGTTGTCAACGGGTATCCGGTTTTTAATGAATACGGCATGTCGGAAATCGTGGAGATGTGGGGGGCGAGCGATTTAATGAAATATCAGCGCCCGCTCTTCCGTCTGGAAATCCCCGACCGCACCCGAACCCCGAAAACGCTGCCGTCCGGCCGTGAGATCGTCAAACAGCTTGAACAAGCGAAAGGCGTCCGCAAATCGTTCGTGAAAGATATCGCCATCGGCTACGAGCTCGTCAAAGATCCGGAACGGGAGAAAGTGATTCGTCTGGAACCGGCGTGGTTTTATTTGTACGAGCAAACGTGGAAAAAAGTGAGCGACGATGGGGACGGCGGAGGAGGGGGAACGAATGGATTGGAGTAAAACGAAGACGATTTTCATCATTGTGTTCCTCATCCTCGACTGCTTTTTAGTGTATCAGTTTATGGAAAAACGAAACAGCAGCCAGCTTGATGTCATTTTGGAAACGACCATTGAAGAGCAGCTCGAAGCGAACGGCATCACGTATGTGGAGCTGCCGAAAGAAGTGACGAAAGCGGCGTACGTCAGCGGCAAAAGCCGAGCGTTTACCGCCGCCGATACGAAAAAACTGTCCGCGCAAAAAGCAAAAATCGAAGAAGGAGAAACGAAATTGAAAGGAACGTTTCTCCATCCCATTGCTTTAAATGTCAGCGACCCGTACCAGTTGCGCGAGTTTTTGCGGCGCTATATTTTGGATGGGGAGCAGTACGCCCTTTGGTCATTTGATGAAGGGGAAGGAACGGTAATTTGTTACCAAGTGTACGAAGGCAAAATGATTTATGGCAACGAAAACAGCAAGCTCATCATTCATGTCAATAAGCAGCAAAAAGCGGTTTCTTATGAACAGACGATGCTCGATGACTTGGAAAAATACGAGCGGAAACAAGACATCGTTCCGGCCATTAAAGCTCTTGAGACGCTGTACCGGAAAGGGCATTTGCAGCCGGGCGACCGCGTCACGAAAGTGGAGCTTGGCTACTATGGCCTCGTCCAGTTTACCGCTTCCCAAGTGTTGACGCCGACATGGCATATCGTCGTCAATCGGAAAGAAGATTATTTTGTGAATGCGTTTGAAGGACAAGTCATTACCGATGAAGGAAGTGTGTTGGAGTGAGCTTGAATGACGATGCGATTTAGTGTACTGGCCAGCGGCAGCACCGGCAACGCGTTTTACGTTGAAACGGACCGCCAACGCTTGCTCGTCGACGCCGGGTTGAGCGGCAGGCAGCTTGAGCAGCTGTTTGCCGAAATCGGCCGCCATCCAAAGGAGCTTGATGGGCTGCTTGTCACCCATGAACATAGCGACCACATTAAAGGGCTTGGGGTGCTCGCTCGCAAATACCGCCTGCCTGTGTATGCGAATGAAAAAACATGGCGGGCGATGGAACAGGCCGTCGGCGACATTCCGGCTGAACAAAAATTTGTCTTTCCACTCGGCGCGGTGAGGACGTTCGGCGATGTGGATGTCGAATCGTTTGGCGTCTCTCACGATGCGGCTGAACCGATGTTTTACGTCTTTCACTACGGGGGAAAAAAGCTTGCGTTGCTCACCGACACCGGCTACGTGAGCGAGCGGATCAAAAAGACGATCGAAAATGCTGATGTGTTCGTGTTTGAAAGCAACCACGACGTCGGGATGCTGCGGATGGGGAGGTATCCGTGGAGCGTCAAGCGCCGCATTTTAAGCGATGTCGGCCATATTTCGAACGAGGAAGCAGGGCTGGCGCTTGCCGATGTGATCGGGGAGCGGACAAAACAAGTGTATTTGGCTCATTTAAGTCAAGATAACAATATGAAAGAGCTGGCGCGCATGACTGTGGCGCAAATATTGGAACAAAGAGGGCTGGCAGTCGGCGCCCGCTTTCATTTATACGACACCGATCCCCGTCGGGCGACCGCGTTGGCGTATGTATGAGAGGCGTTTTGGCTAAACTGGGGAAAATGTGTTTGTTGGATTTTTCCTCTATTGGTGATTATAATGAGGGATGGAGACGAATGCGGAAAGGGTGGTGAATGTGGGATATTACGATGACCATTACGAAGCGCACGGGCAAACGAGACGGAAACGGCGCAGCGGTTCGTTTTTGTCCACGCTTGTCGGCGCTGTGTTAGGAGGATTGCTCGTCCTCATGTCCATTCCGGCGCTTTCCCGTTGGGACGTCCTCCCGTACGACGTCGTGCCGTCGCAAGAGGAACGAGGGGAGCCGGAAGGGGAAAGTGAAGCTCCTGCGGTTCGGCAAAGCGTTTCCGTCGATGTGACGACGGCGGTGACAAAGGCGATCGACCAAGTATCGGATGCGGTTGTCGGCGTTGTCAACATTCAAGAAGCCAGCTTCTGGTCGCAAGGAGGCGAGGCTGGCGTCGGATCGGGCGTCATTTACAAGAATGCGGGAGGACGGGCGTTTATCGTCACGAACCATCATGTTGTTGAAAACGCCAGTCAGCTCGAAGTGAGCCTCAAAGATGGGACGAGAGTGCCGGCGAAGCTGCTGGGCAGCGATGTGCTGATGGACTTGGCTGTGCTGGAAATCGATGCAAAGCATGTGAAAAAGGTGGCTGAGTTCGGCGACTCCGACGCGGTAAAGCCAGGAGAGCCGGTCATCGCCATCGGCAACCCGCTCGGCCTGCAGTTCGCCGGGTCGGTGACGCAAGGCATTATTTCCGGGACGAACCGGACGGTGGAAGTTGACTTGGACCAGGACGGCGCTCCGGATTGGAATGCGGAAGTATTGCAGACAGACGCAGCCATTAACCCGGGCAACAGCGGCGGCGCCCTCGTCAACATCAAAGGGCAAGTCATTGGCATTAATTCGATGAAAATCGCCCAAGAGGCGGTTGAAGGCATCGGATTTGCGATCCCGATCAACACAGCCATTCCGATCATTTCGGACTTGGAAAAATACGGACAAGTGCGCCGTCCATATATGGGCGTTGAACTTCGCTCGCTGAGCGACATCCCATCGTACCATTTGCAGGCGACGCTTCATTTGCCGCCGAATGTAACAGAAGGGGCCGCGGTCATCCAAGTCGTGCCGATGTCGCCAGCCGCCCAGGCAGGCTTAAAACAGTTTGATGTCATCGTGGCGCTTGATGGCGAAAAAATCCGCAATGTGCTCGACTTGCGCAAATATTTGTATACGAAAAAATCGATCGGCGACCGGATGGAAGTCACGTTTTATCGTGATGGGGAAAAACGCACGGTCACGATGAAGTTGACGCGTGAGTCGTATTAAACGAAAACGATGGAGGAGCGGAAACGCTCCTTCTTTTTTCCACAAGGAAAGGAGCGAGAATGATGATATTCACATGTGAGGAGCACATCGATATGGCCATTGACGAATATGTGGATGAGACGGAGCAGGCCCCTGATGTCATGTTTGTGGATAACAGCGAAAAACTGTGCCGTTTTTGCGAGAAAAAGGCTGTCTATGCCGTAGGATGCTGATGTTTTTGCACAATATGTGGATATGTGTTGTGTATATGTGGATAAATATTGTTGATAAGTTGTTTGTAAGGTGGGGATGATGTGTGCATATTTCCATT
The DNA here is from genome assembly GCF_002809985.1 of Geobacillus sp. WSUCF-018B. Classification (NCBI taxonomy): domain Bacteria; kingdom Bacillati; phylum Bacillota; class Bacilli; order Caryophanales; family Anoxybacillaceae; genus Geobacillus; species Geobacillus sp. WSUCF-018B. The sequence continues at coordinate 3,119 of NZ_PIJF01000021.1, read as the reverse complement.
GCCGCTGTGGGCAAATTGAAGGAAAAATATTTAATTCAAGGGATCAATGAGTACACAAAGCGTCTGTCCGCATATGCAAAAATTGAGATAATTGAGGTCGCCGATGAAAAAACCTCCGAACGGGCAAGCGAACTTGAGGAAGAGCAAATCAGACAGCGGGAAGGCGAGCGGCTGTTGGCGAAAATTCCGCATGACGCCCACGTCATCGCGCTTGCGATTGAAGGAAAGATGAAATCGTCCGAGCAATTTGCCGCCCGTCTCGATGAGCTCGCCACCTATGGCAAAAGCAAGGTAGTGTTCGTCATCGGCGGCTCGCTTGGCTTAAGCAAACAAGTGATGGCGCGCGCTGACGAGGCGTTGTCGTTTTCGAAAATGACGTTTCCTCACCAGCTCATGCGTCTCATTTTGCTCGAGCAGATTTACCGCGCATTTCGGATCAACCGGGGGGAGCCGTATCACAAGTGAGTCGTCCCCTTTTACTTTGGGGGATGTTTTTTTAATACTTTTTTCTCAGTTTAGCTGGTTTTGTTCCGATAATGTTTCGTGTGATACATAAATGGTGACACGATGTTCGGACGTTTTATCGGCAAACAACGACTTTAACATCGCCCCAAGAGGCAAGGGGTATGCGTCGTTAGTCGCCGTAACAAGATGAATCAAAGGGCCCTCACCACCTTATTGAACTATTCCTCTTCTGTCATCCATTACTGAAAAGGATGAAGAAGTTTGCCTTGGCAGTGCAGCCGAGGATAGCCCCATTTTTTCGTTAATGTATGGTGGCTGCGCCGTTTTTGCTTAGGCCGGACGGTGCGGAGAAAACAAAAAGGAGCTGCCCCGTCATGCAACTCCCCCGCATTGGGCTGATACTTTATTTTTGCCGCTTTCTTTCGAACGGAGCAATAAATGGTCGGCATAAATGTACGCTTTTTCAATTGACATCGTTCCTTCTGCTTGACAAAAGTAAAGACCAAACGACGACGTATAGGCAATGGGACGTTTCGCCGCCATATAATCGACCAACACGGTGCTGCGGCGCACGGCTTCTCGAATCTCCTCGACAAGCCGGACGCTCTCTTCAAACGTGCGATGACGCAAAAACATCGTAAATTCTTCACCGCCGCTGCGGAACAAAAAATCGCCCTCTTTGAGAAACTGTTTCAAGGTTGAGGCAAAATGGCGGATCACCTCGTCGCCAACAGCGTGGTTGTACGTGTCATTAATCGATTTAAAATTGTCAATATCTGCGACGACAACGCCGATCCATTCGCCTGTCCCATTCAGCTTGGCGATCGTTTTGTCCATGTAGGCGCGGTTATGGACGCCGGTGAGAAAATCGGTGTACGCCATCTTCTCAAACTGATCGCGCTCCAGTTTATGACGGATGCTTTGCGATTTGGAAAAAAACGAGCGACTGACAAAGTAATTAAGCAAAAACAAACTTAAAAGCATATCCCACCGCTGTTCTTGCAAAAAGAGAAATAACAGACCATTTGTCAGCGCCGTTTTTCCCATGTCCGTCCAGCTTCTTGTTTTAATAAACTCAAGCGCTTCGCCTTGTGTCCGAATATCGCCGGTGAGATAAAAAACGATGATGAGACAGCAATCAGTCAGCAACGAAACGATGACGACGAGCAGAAAAACGAGCAGCCAAAAACCGATAAGCGGAACGGATTGAAACAGCGGGTTAAGGAGGTTGTATAGAGCGAACGCCAATGAGTTGAACGTCACAAATGAGCCGATGTTGTACAACGTGTGCAGCCATTCATCCGGTTCCGCTGTTTTTAAATATTTCTTTGTCAGATGTTCAGTCAAGCGAAACAGCGATTCAAAAATAAGCAGCCCGAGTGGGCCAGCAAACAAGGAGAACGATAAGCTGTAGTTGATGCCGTAGTCAACCGGGATATTGTTTTTTGTTTTATCGACGACGCGCAAGTGCGAATACAAGCTGGAAAACAGCCAATAAAACAGCAAGGCGATCATATATGTACGATCGAAGGAAGGCGGTTTTGACATAACCGCAACAGCAATCGATGCGAAAAAAACGGAAAAAATAACCGGTCGCGCTCGGAATAACATGTCGACTCTCTCTCCTATTATCTGACCTCTGACAACTTCAGTGCTGACGAAGCGATGCTAAAAAGAGGATGATCACTCCAATGACGGTGGCCGTTGGCGATCAATTGATGGATTGTTTGACAGACAAGGCGGATGGCGAGTTCGGAAACCGCTGCTTCTTGGCATTGGCGACGGCAATCATGTTCCCCATCGGAACAAACGAACATATAACTAATTCTATTATAGTACTATATAACCAATTCTGAAAATAGAAAAAAAGCGGCTGTCTCCGTCTTTTTTCGTCAAAATTTGACATCATGAGCGATGCCGCTAGATCCTGCCTCTTTCGTTGTATATAATACGAGCGGCGAAAGGACGGGGATCAAACATCGATCGTTCCATCAGCACCATCGGGCGGGGACGAGAGACCGCGAGTTTCTGGAAATCAAATGTACGCCGGACTGAGGGCGCTGCACTTCCGAGCTGAGCCTATGGAAAATCGCGGCGACGGAAGTGCGCAGCGTTGCCTTCGTTGATCGCGGTCAAGACTGTTTCAACGATCATTGGCCCATTCGGCATCTATCTGTTTGCCTGCCCGATAAAGGAAACGGCATTTTCGTTGGTGAAAACAATAGTAAGGGGCGACCGCCGCTCTGACCGCGATGGCCATCGTCTGTGCCGCTGCGGCCTAGTGGCTTGCGCCGCACGGATATGAATCCGCTGTTCGTGCGGCCGGCTGCGTTTGCATCGTTATGGCCATGTGTCGCCCCGTTTCACGACATCGAGGAGGGAAAAAGATGAAGGTCGTCATTGCCCCAGATTCGTTTAACAACCCATACGCCGCAAGTCCCCCGCCTCTAAGCGAAGCGTAGGCGGGGGATACGCGGCGTCCTTTTTTTTACTTTTGATCAAAAAAAGTAAAAAAATGGGAGAATCGATGAAAAAAGAATATAGACTCCCATGACAAAAAAATTTCGTCACCATCGGAAGGATGAAAACAACCTTCTGTCGAATGGTCTCCTTGCAGCTGGGGTCATGAGGTCGTTGTATCTATGGTACGTAAA
>NZ_PIJF01000003.1:0-90380 GCF_002809985.1 Geobacillus sp. WSUCF-018B | reverse complement strand
GATGCAACCCCAAGTCAAGGAAGGAGGACGAAGTCCGTTTGCACTTCTGGGGAGTTGCAAGCCCCCACTTCAAGCGTTAGCTAAGTGGGGGTAGTTGACTCTCTCTCTCCTCCGTTCCATTCGTGTTGCAGGCGGGCATACGCCCCGAGCGGATCGGCGGCGCGGGTGAGGCTGCGGCCGATGACGATGTAGTCGGCGCCGAGCTCACGCGCTTTCCTTGGCGTGACGACGCGCACTTGGTCGTGCGCCGCATCATCGGCAAAGCGGATACCCGGGGTGACGGCAAGGAACGAGGCGCCGCACCGTTCTTTGATGAGCGGCGCTTCGTTCGCTGAACAGACGACGCCGTCAAGGCCGCTTTCTTTCGCCAAGGCGGCGTAATGGGCGACTGTTTCCACAAGCGGGCGGGAAATCCACAGCTCCTCATGAAGCATTCGCTCGTCCGTGCTTGTCAGCTGGGTGACAGCGATGCAGCGCGGCCGCATTCTTCCGCTTGGCGTGCCGGCGTCAAGCCCTTCGATCGCCGCTTCCATCATGCGCCGGCCGCCGGCGGCGTGGACGTTCACCAAATCGGCGCCGACACGGGCGAGCCCTTTCATCGCCTGTTTCACCGTATTCGGAATGTCGTGCAGTTTTAAGTCTAAAAAGACGGCATGTCCTTGTTCTTTGAGAAACGCGACGATGGCTGGACCTTCCTGATAGTACAGCTCCATGCCGACTTTGACGAACAGCGGCGTTCCGGCAAACGGCCGCAAAAACCGCTCCACCTCTTGTTTTGATGGGAAATCAAGCGCGACAATGAACGGCGTGTGCACCGGTCTTCCAGCTCCTTCCTATGCATTCGGAAATGTGGCCGATCCCGAGGTCATCCAACAGCGCCGGCAGGTCGTTGATGATCGTCGGGCAGACGAACGGATCGACGAAGTTGGCTGTGCCGACCGCAACCGCGCTCGCGCCGGCGTAGAAAAACTCGAGCACGTCTTCCGCCGTTTGCACGCCGCCCATGCCGATGATCGGAATCGACACCGCCTGGCTCACTTCATAAATCATGCGGATGGCGATCGGTTTGACCGCCGGGCCGGATAAGCCCCCGGTGCCGTTGGCCAAAATCGGCCGGCCTGTTTTCACGTCGATGCGCATGCCAACGAGCGTGTTGATCATCGTCAAGCCATCGGCGCCCGCTTGTTCAATGGCCTTCGCCATCGCGACGATGTCGGTGACGTTCGGAGACAGCTTCACGTAAACCGGCACGGCGGACACTTCTTTGACAAGCCGCGTCAGCTCGGCGGCCACGTCCGGCACGGTGCCGAACGCAATCCCGCCTTTTTTCACGTTTGGGCAGGAAATGTTGAGCTCTAGCGCATGGACGTTCGGCGCCTTCGAAATCGCTTCGGCTACCTCGACGTATTCTTCCATCGTCGAACCGGCGATGTTGGCGATGATCGGTACGTCAAACTGTTCAAGCCACGGCAGTTCTTCTGCGAGCACTTTGTCAAGGCCGGGGTTTTGCAGGCCGATGGCGTTTAACATCCCAGCCGGCGTTTCTGCCACCCTTGGTGTCGGGTTGCCAAAGCGCGGCTCTTTTGTCGTCGCCTTGATCATCATGGCGCCTAACACGCTTAAATCGTAAAACCGGGCGTACTCGCGGCCAAATCCAAAACAGCCGGACGCCGGCATGATCGGGTTTTTGAGCGAAAGACCCGGCAGTTCGACCGCAAGCCGGTTCATAGCACCACCTCCCCGGCCCGAAACACCGGGCCGTCGCTGCATACTTTTTTATACGCCGTCTCGCTCCCTGGCACATGGCAGACGCAGGCGAAACACGCCCCGACGCCGCAGCCCATCCGCTCCTCGAGCGACAAGTACACCGGCCGGTTCGGAAACCGTTCCGCAAGCGCCCGAAGCATCGGCTTCGGACCGCAGGCGTACAAGACGTCAAACTCGAGCGAGCGCGCTTCGATCACATCGGTGACGCGCCCGGCCGTTCCGTGCGAGCCGTCATCGGTTGCGACATACGTCTCCCCAAACGCGGCAAATTCCTCTTCGTAAAAGACCGCCGCTTTCGTTTGAAACCCGAGCACGCTCACTACTTTGACACCGCGCTTTGTGAGCTGTTTCGCCAGTTCATAGAGCGGCGGGACGCCGATGCCGCCGCCGACTAGCAGCGCCCGGCTGCCCGCCGGCGCGGCCTCGAGCGGAAAGCCGTTGCCGAGCGGGCCGAGCACATCGACCGTGTCGCCCGGCTGTTTTTGCGCCAACAGCGCCGTGCCTTTCCCTTCCTGGCGGTAAATGATCGTGCATTGGCCCTGCTTGCGGTCGATGCGGCAAAGGCTGAGCGGGCGGCGCAGGAGCGGATCGGCGGATGCGGCCACTTTCACATGAACGAACTGGCCCGGCTGCTTCATCTCTTGCACAAGGCGGCCGGAAAGCGTCAATTCATACGTCCGCTCGGCGATCAACCGCTGGCTTGCGACCGTCATTCGTTCGCGGCCGATCATGACTGCACCAGTCCTTCCGTCATCGCTGTTGTCGAGAACGTCATCGATTCGAGCACTTGCAGCATCGCCCTTGCCGTATCAAGCGACGTCAAGCATGGGATGCCGTTTTCGACCGCTTCGCGGCGGATGCGAAAGCCGTCGCTTTCCGGCTGCTTCCCTTTCGTCAGCGTATTGATGACGACTTGCGCCTTCCCTTGGCGGATGACATCTAAAATGTTCGGCGACGCCGAGTGGATTTTATTGACGACCGTCACCGGAATGCCGGCCGCGTTCAACGTTTCCGCCGTGCCGTTCGTCGCCAGCAGCTGATAGCCGATGTCGGCAAAGCGGCGCGCCAGCTCGACCGCTTCTTCTTTGTCTTTGTCGGCCACCGTCAACAGCACCGCCCCGTGCGGCTGGATCTGGATGCCCGAGGCGACGAGCCCCTTATAGAGCGCTTTTTCAAACGTCATGTCTTTGCCGATCACTTCGCCGGTCGATTTCATTTCCGGGCCGAGCGAAATGTCGACGTTACGCAATTTCGCAAACGAGAACACCGGCACTTTCACGTACACACCGGGGCGCACCGGACAGACGCCCGTCTCATAGCCCATGTCGGCGAGCTTCGCCCCTAAAATGGCTTTCGTGGCGAGATTCGCCATCGGCACGCCGGTGATTTTGCTTAAAAACGGCACCGTGCGGCTTGAGCGCGGGTTCACTTCCAAGACGTAGACGTCGCTTCCCGAGACGACAAACTGAATGTTCAACAGCCCGACAATATGCAGCCCGCGCGCCAGTCGGATCGTGTAATCCGCGATCTTGTCGATCACTTCCGCGCTTAATGTCTGGGGCGGGTAGACGGCAATCGAATCGCCGGAATGGACGCCGGCCCGCTCGATATGTTCCATGATCCCGGGGATGACGACCGTCTCGCCGTCGGCGATGGCATCGACTTCGACTTCCTTGCCGGTGATGTACCGGTCAACGAGCACCGGGTGCTGCGGATTGACGCGCACGGCGTGTTCCATGTAATGAAGCAGCTCCTCGCGGTTATAGACAATTTCCATCGCCCGGCCGCCGAGCACGTACGAAGGACGGACGAGCACCGGGTAGCCGATTTCTTCGGCGATGGCGACCGCTTCTTCGACCGAAACGGCCGTTTTGCCGGCCGGTTTGGGAATGCCGAGTTCCGAGAGCGCCTGTTCAAATTTGTCGCGATCTTCGGCGCGGTCCAAATCCTCAAGCGTTGTCCCAAGCAAGCGGACGCCGCGCGCCTCGAGTTCCGCCGCCAAGTTGATGGCCGTCTGACCGCCGAATTGGACGATGACGCCGATCGGCTGCTCGAGGTCGATGACATGCATCACGTCTTCGGCCGTCAGCGGCTCGAAATACAGTTTGTCCGACGTGCTGAAGTCGGTCGAGACCGTTTCCGGGTTGTTATTGATGATGATCGCCTCATAGCCGGCCTGCTTAATGGCCCAGACGCAATGGACGGTCGCATAGTCAAATTCGATCCCTTGGCCGATGCGGATCGGGCCGGAGCCAAGCACGATGACGCTCGGTTTTTCCGTCACGATCGATTCGTTTTCTTCCTCGTACGTGCTGTAGTAGTACGGCGTTTCCGACGTGAATTCGGCTGCGCACGTATCGACCATTTTGTAAACTGGCACGATGCCTCGTTGGCGGCGCAGCGCGTAAATGTCGCGCTCCGTTTTGTTCCATAACGCCGCTATCGCCGCATCGGAGAAGCCGAGCCCCTTCGCTTTTTTTAACACGTCAAGGTCGCCCGGGTGGTTTTTCAAGACCGTTTCCATCTCAATAATGTTTTGAATCTTATGCAGGAAAAAGCGGTCGATTTGGCTCCATTCATGCAGCGTCTCCACCGTCACCCCGCGGCGGAGCGCCTCGGCGATGTAAAAGAGCCGTTCATCGCCCGCCTTGCGGATCCGTTTTTCGATCACGTCATCCGCCGCGTTTTTTACTTCGTTCAATTCGAGATGGTGCACGCCGATCTCGAGCGAACGAACCGCTTTTAACAGCGATTCTTCAAACGTCCGGCCGATCGCCATCACTTCGCCGGTCGCTTTCATTTGCGTGCCAAGGCGGCGGTTCGCCGATTCAAATTTGTCAAACGGAAAGCGCGGAATTTTCGTCACCACATAGTCGAGCGCCGGCTCGAAGCAGGCGTACGTTTTCCCGGTGACCGGGTTGATCATTTCGTCAAGCGTCAACCCGACGGCGATTTTCGCCGCCAGTTTCGCGATCGGATACCCCGTCGCTTTTGACGCCAGCGCCGACGAGCGGCTGACGCGCGGGTTCACTTCAATGACGTAATAGCGGAAGCTGTCCGGGTCGAGCGCGAGCTGGACGTTGCATCCGCCTTCGATGCCAAGGGCGCGGATGATGTTCAAGGACGCGTTCCGCAAAAGCTGATATTCGCGGTCGCTTAACGTCTGGCTCGGGGCGACGACGATTGAGTCACCCGTATGAATGCCGACCGGGTCGATGTTTTCCATGTTGCAGACGACGATCGCGTTGTCGTTGGCGTCGCGCATCACTTCGTATTCAATCTCCTTGTAGCCGGCGATGCTCCGCTCGAGCAAGCATTGATGCACCGGGCTCATCTTCAAGCCAGTTGACACAATCTCGACAAGCTCTTCTTCGTTCGTGCAAATGCCGCCGCCCGTGCCGCCGAGCGTGAACGCGGGGCGGACGATGACCGGATAGCCGATTTGTTCGACAAACGCATACGCCTCTTCCAGGCTGTGAATAATCGCGCTTTCCGGCACCGGCTCGCCAAGCTCGTTCATGAGGGCGCGGAACTGTTCGCGGTCTTCCGCCTTTTCGATCGCCTCGAGCTTCGTGCCGAGAATTTCGACGCCGCACTCTTCAAGCACGCCGGCCTTGGCGAGCTCAACCGCCAAGTTAAGGCCCGTTTGGCCGCCAAGCGTCGGCAAAATCGCGTCCGGCCGCTCCTTGCGGATGATGCGGGCGACAAACTCAAGCGTCAGCGGCTCCATGTACACTTTATCGGCGATTTCCGTATCGGTCATGATCGTCGCCGGGTTTGAGTTCACCAGAATGACTTTGTATCCTTCTTCTTTTAGGGCTAAGCACGCTTGCGTTCCCGCGTAGTCGAACTCGGCCGCCTGGCCGATGACGATCGGCCCCGAGCCGATGACTAAAATCGTTTCGATGTCGCGGCGTTTAGGCATGGATGACTTCCCCTTTCTTGTTGAACTCACGGATGAGCGCCAAAAACTCGTCAAACAGCGGATTGGCATCTTCTGGCCCCGGCGACGCTTCCGGATGATACTGCACCGTAAACGCCGGGAAATCGAGATGGCGGAGCCCTTCGACCGTGCCGTCGTTTAAGGCGACATGCGTCACTTCAAGACGCGTGCCAGAAAGCGACTCGTGCGTGACCGTATACCCATGGTTTTGCGCCGTGATGGCGACTTTGCCGGTGCGCAAGTCTTTGACCGGATGGTTCGAGCCGCGATGGCCGAATTTCATTTTCTCCGTATTCGCCCCGCACGCCAACGCGAACAGCTGATGGCCGAGGCAGATGCCAAAGAGCGGCGCTTTGCCGAGAATCCCGCGGATCATCTCGATCGCTTCCGGCACGTCTTTCGGGTCGCCCGGTCCATTGGAAAGCATGACCCCATCCGGATGCCAGCTCAATACGTCTTCCGCCGTCGCATTGTACGGCAACACGATGACATCGCAGTTTCGCTTGTTCAGTTCGCGCAAAATGCCGTGCTTCATCCCAAAGTCGATCAAGACGACGCGCTCGCCGCGCCCCGGGCTTGGGTAGGCGCTTTTTGTTGAGACGCGCCGCACTTGGTCGCGCGGCCACTCCATCGCCCGCAGCTTGGCTGCTGCTTCCACCGGATCGACATCTAGCCCACAGATCATCCCTTTTAACGTTCCGTATTGGCGGATAAGGCGCGTCAGTTTGCGCGTGTCAATGCCCGCGAGTCCCGGAATGTCTTTTTCTTTTAAATACTCATCCAGCGTCAGTTCTCCGCGCCAGTTGGACGGCATGAGGCACGCTTCTTTGACGATGAATCCGTGCACGTACGGGCGGATCGCTTCAAAGTCATCGCGGTTGATGCCGTAGTTGCCGATCAATGGATACGTCATCGTCACAATTTGCCCGCAATACGACGGGTCGGTCAAAATTTCTTGATACCCGGTCATGCCGGTGTTAAACACGACTTCGCCGGTCGTCTCTTTCAAGCTGCCAAACGCTTCGCCGACAAAAAACGAACCATCTTCTAAAATCAGCTGCCGTTTCATCTTTACGCCCTTCCTTTCTCCCATACGAGTGTACCGCCGACAAACGTCATCACCGGCCAGCCTTGGCACACCCAGCCGGCAAACGGCGTATTTTTCCCTTTTGAGGCAAACGTCTCGGGATCAATCGCTTCTTCCGTTTCCAAATCGATGACCGCAATGTCCGCCGGCGCCCCGACGGCAAGCCGCCCGGCCTTGAGGCCGAAACATTGCGCCGGCTTGATCGTCAGCCAATCGACAAGCTGCTTTAATGTAAACACGCCTGTTTTGACAAAATGCGTATATAGGAGCGGAAACGCCGTCTCGAGCCCGACGATGCCAAACGGCGCCGCCTCGATGCCTTTCGCTTTTTCCGCTGCTGTATGCGGCGCATGATCCGTAGCGATAAAATCGATCGTGCCATCGAGCAGGCCCTCAATGAGCGCCTCGCGGTCCGCGCGGCTGCGCAGCGGCGGGTTCATTTTGTAGTTTGCATCCAACCCTGGAATGTCTTCGTCGCACAAGAGCAAATGGTGCGGCGTCACTTCGGCCGTGACGCGGATGCCGGCCCGCTTCGCGTCGCGGACGGCGCGCACCGACTCTTTCGTGCTGATATGGCAGACGTGATAATGGCATCCCGCTGCTTCCGCGAGCAGGACGTCGCGGGCGATGTGCACCGCTTCGCAGACGGATGGAATGCCGGCGAGCCCATGCCGGCGGGCGAACTCGCCGTCATGCACCGCGCCGCCGTTTTTTAATGTATCGTCCTCGCAATGGGCGACGATCGGCATATCGAGCGCCGCCGCCTGTTTCATCGCTTCAAACATCATCCCAGCCGACTGGACGCCGACGCCGTCATCGGTGAACGCGAACGCTCCCGCTTCTTTGAGCGCCGCAAAGTCAGCCAGCTCTTCCCCTTTTTGCCCGATCGTGATCGCCGCGTACGGAAGCACGTTGACGTGCGCCGTTTCGCGGATGCGGGCTTGCAGCCGTTCCATCTGTTCTTTCCGGTCCGGCACCGGATTTGTGTTCGGCATGGCGGCAACCGTCGTAAAACCGCCTTTCGCCGCGGCGAGCGTGCCCGTTTCAATCGTTTCTTTCGCCTCGCCGCCTGGTTCGCGCAAATGAACGTGCAAGTCGATCAAGCCGGGGACAATAAGTTTGCCGCTGACATCGATCACTTCTTCCCCATCGGCTGCAAGCGGCTGTTCATGACGGATCGCCGCAATGTTCCCTTGTTCCATTTTGATATGTGTCCGTACCAATTGTCCGTGTTCATTGAACGACATGCCATTTTTCAACCATACGGCCATATTGCATTCTCCCTTCCATTGCCCGTTTTAAGACCGCCATCCGCACGTAGACGCCGTTTTCCATTTGTTTAAAAATGCGTGACGGTTTCGCTTCGACCAGTTCGCTCGCAATTTCGACCCCGCGGTTGACCGGCGCCGGGTGCAAGATGATGGCGCCCGGCTTCATCTGCCGCGCCCGTTCGAGCGTCAGCCCGTATTGTCGGTGGTACTCTTCTTTTGTCAATCCCATTTTTTCGGCGTGGCGTTCATGCTGGATGCGCAGGAGCATGACAACATCGGCTTTCGCCACCGCCTCGTCGAGATCAACATACGTTCCGTGCACGTTCGTCTCGTCTTTCCACTCGTCCGGGCTGGCAAACAGGACGTTCGCGCCGAGTCTTGTCAATACTTCCGCATTGGAACGGGCAACGCGGCTATGGCGGATGTCGCCGATGATCGCGACCGTCAGCCCGGCAAACGCACCGAACTCTTGGCGAATCGTGAGCAAATCGAGGAGCGATTGGGTCGGATGGTGCCCGCAGCCGTCACCGGCGTTAATGATCGAAACGCCAACCGAATGGCGGAGCGCCTCGAAATAGGCATCTTCGTGATGGCGGATGACAACAGCGTCAACACCGATCGCTTCCAACGTTCTTACCGTGTCGTACAGCGTTTCCCCTTTTTGCACGCTCGAGTGTTCAGGGTCAAACGGAATGACGTGAAGCCCTAACTTTCGTTCCGCCATCTCGAAGCTGCATTTCGTGCGCGTGCTCGGTTCGAAAAACAAGTTGGCCACATACATCGGCGCGGCCGGGCGCCAAGCGCGGCCGCGGCGGAACGCTTCCGCTTCATCAAGCAGCCGGGTGATGTCGGAAAGCGGCAGTTCGCTCAATGTAAAAAGATGGGTCATTGGCCTCTCTCCCTTTCTTTTTTTGCAAAAAAACACCTTGCCGGCTGGGCAAGGTGTGACGATCAGCGCATGGCAGAACCGGAGAAGGTGCACTCCGGCCCTGGATGCGCCTGTTTTCACACCTTTTTAAGCCTCACGGGACTTAATTAAAAGGTGTTTTGTATTCGATTTAGGCAACATGGCCGCTGTCGTTTTCAGCTTCAAATAAGTTTTCCGCTTCTTGCGGACGCCCCGGCAGCACTAAGTTGAGCAGGACGCCGACAATCGCCGAGAGCGCCATCCCGGTAATTTGGAAGCTGTCGCTGATTTTCAGCACCGCTCCGCCGATGCCGATCACCAAGATAACCGAGGCGATGACCAAGTTGCGCGTCGCGCCGAAGTCGATGCGGCTGTCAACGAGCATCCGCAATCCGGACGAGGCGATGATGCCAAACAGCAAGATCGACACACCGCCCATGACTGGCGTCGGAATCGAGCTGATCAGCGCCGTGATTTTGCCGACGAAGCCAAAGGCGATCGCGATGACCGCCGCGCCGGCGAGCACATAGACGCTGTAAACCCGGGTGATCGCGAGCACGCCGATGTTTTCCCCGTACGTCGTTTTCGGCGGGCCGCCGAGCAAGGCGGAAATCATCGTCGCTGTTCCGTCCCCTAAAATCGAGCGGTGCAGCCCCGGTTTTTGAATGAGGTCGCGGCCGACGACTTTGCTTAACACAAGCTGGTGGCCGATATGTTCGGACAAGGTGACGATCGCCACCGGCACCATGAGCATGACGATCTCGGCAGTGATGCGCACCGGATAATCGGCAAACGGAATCAAGAAATCCGGCCATTCGAACCATTTGGCCGCCGCCACTTTCGACAAGTCAACCAGTCCGACAGCGAGGGCGTAAACGTAGCCGACAACGATGCCGACAAGCACTGGAATCAAGCTCAACATGCCGCGCGCAAGCACCGAGCAGACGATCGTGGCCGCGAGCGTCACAAGCGCCACCGAGAAATGGAGCAAGCTGTATTTGCCGTCCGGGCCGTTCATCGCCATCCCGACCGCCGTGCCGGCTAAGCCGAGACCGATGACGATGATGACCGGACCGACGACAACCGGCGGCAATAGCTTCATCACCCAGCGGTAGCCGGCTTTTTTAATGATGAGGGCGACAACCCCGTACACCAATCCGGCGAGGAAGCTGCCAATCATCGCCGCTCCCGGGCCGCCGGCCGTTTTCGCCGCGATGATCGGCGCGATGTAGGCGAACGAGGAGCCAAGATACGCCGGCACCTGCCATTTCGTAATGAGCAAAAACGCCAATGTCCCGAGCCCGCTTGTGAGCAAGGCGATCGACGGATCCAACCCGACTAAGTACGGCACTAAAATCGTCGCCCCAAACATGGCGAACAAATGCTGCAAGCTTAACGTCACCCATTGCCCCACAGTCGGGCGGTCTTGAATATCCAACACCGGTTTGTTCATCTTTCGCCTCTCCTTTCGCCAAATGAGCGAAGTTCGTTTTTTAGTGTGCACAAAAACACCCTCTTTGCCCATGAAGGCGCAAAGAGGGTGCAGAAACGCCCGAAACGATTCCGCCCCTTTTGCAGCCTCACGGGACTGCGCTTAAAAGGGAGCTGTTTTATTTCTCATGAATCGACACTTGGTCAACGCCGTCCACTTCGGAAAGCTCGACGACAATCAGCTCCGAACGGGAGGTCGGCACGTTTTTGCCGACGAAATCAGCGCGGATCGGGAGTTCCCGATGGCCGCGGTCGACAAGCACGGCGAGCTGGATGCGCGACGGGCGGCCCAAATCCATGACCGCATCCATCGCCGCCCGCACCGTCCGGCCGGTAAACAGCACATCATCGACTAAAATGACATTCCGCTCGCTCACCGGAAACGGCACGTTCGTTCCTTTCACAAGCGGTTCATGGTCGTCCGTCTTCACCGTCAAATCGTCGCGGTACAACGTAATGTCCAACTCGCCGACGGGAACGGACGCCCCTTCGATGTGCTCGATCCGCTCAGCCAAGCGGCGCGCCAAGTAAATGCCGCGCGTTTTAATGCCGACCAATAGGCAATTTTCAATACCTTTGTTCCTCTCGATGATTTCGTGGGCGATGCGCGTCAAGGCGCGGCGAATCGCCTGTTCATCCATCACGACCGCCTTTTGCATTCCGTCCACCTCCTAAAAGCGCATGCACGCCGCGGCCAGCGTGTTTCCGCAGGCGGCGCGCCAACCAGGCCGTTCCCGCCTGTTTTCATAAAAAAATCCCCCGCCTGTGAAGCGGGGGATGGCGCGCTTATCGCCAAACAAGATGGGCATACATCGCCCTTCTTTGTCATTCCGACCCCTTTTCAGCCTCACAGGACTGAACTTAAAGGTTCCTGTTCACTTGTTTTCATTGTAAAGCGGCTGCGTCCGTTTGTCAATCGTTTTTTCGCAGCCAGTCAAGCAGCTCGGCAAACTCCGGCGGCAACGGCGCTTCGAATTCCAAATACTCGCCGCTTCTCGGATGACGGAAGCCGAGCACCCCGGCGTGCAGCGCCTGGCCGTCGATCGGGAGCGTCTTTTTCGGCCCGTATTGCGGGTCGCCAGCGAGCGGGTAGCCGATGTATTTCATATGGACGCGAATTTGGTGCGTCCGCCCCGTTTCCAGCTGGCACTCCACATACGTATACTGGCGAAACCGCTCGAGCACGCGGAAATGGGTGACGGCTTCCTTGCCGTTTTCTTCGGTGACGGCCATTTTCTTTCGATCGCGCTTGTCGCGGCCGATCGGGGCATCGATCGTCCCGTAATCGTGTGGAATGACGCCGTGGACGATCGCCTTGTAGCGGCGCGTCACCGTTTTGTTCACGAGCTGCTCGACGAGCGAGCGGTGGGCGGCGTCGTTTTTCGCCACCATCAATAGTCCTGATGTGTCTTTGTCAATCCGATGGACGATGCCGGGGCGAAGCACGCCGTTGATCCCGGACAAGTCGCGGCAATGGGCGAGAAGCGCATTCACAAGCGTGCCGCGCATATGCCCGGGCGCCGGGTGGACGACCATGCCGCGCGGTTTGTTGACGACAAGGACATCCTCATCCTCATAATAAATGTCAAGCGGAATCGGCTCCGGCTCGACCTCGAGCGGCTCCGGCTCCGGCGGTGAAACGGCGACCGCGTCGCCTGCCTCGCATTTGTAGTTCGCCTTGACCGTCTCGCCATTGACGGTCACAAGCCCGCTTTTGATCCATTGCTGCACTTGCGAACGCGACCATTCCTCATTGAGCGCCGCGATCACTTTATCGATCCGCTCGCCGTCATATTCGTCTTCGATGTGAAACGTGATCGTGTCCATCTACTCATTCCCTTTCTCTGGTGTCGCGAAAAAAAACATATGGACAAACAGCAAGATGACGCCGACGGTCAGCGCCGAGTCGGCGATATTGAACACCGGAAAGCTGTACGTGCCGATGTACGTATGAATAAAGTCGACCACTTCTTTCCGGAATACGCGGTCGATAAAATTGCCGATCGCCCCGCCGAGCATCAGCCCAAGCCCCACGCCGGCCAGGCGCTCGGAAGGCTTCAGGCGGCGGATGTAAATCACGATCGCCGCCACGACAATAACCGTAATCAAATAAAAGAGCCAAAACTGCCCTTCCAGCATGCCCCACGCCGCGCCGCGATTGCGGTGCGACGTAATATAGAGTACATTGTCAATGACCGGGATGCTTTCCCCAAGCCGCATATAGCGGACGACAAGCCATTTCGTCCATTGATCGAGGATGATGACCGCCGCCGCGAGCCAATAGTATGCCACCGTGCCAAATCCCCCTGTCCTTCTCATTCATCCTTTTTGCATTGTAGCATAATTCGCCATGGCAAACAAATGAAGCGGCAAGGCCGCCAGGAAGGCAGCCTGCCGCTTTTGTTATGCCGAATAATGTTCGTTCACAATGTGCGCGCAGCGCGGACAAAGCGTTGGATGCGACGGATCGGCGCCGACTTCTTTCGTCACCGTCCAGCACCGCTCGCACGTCTCGCCTTCCGCCGGGCGGACGAGGACGGCTACGTGGTCGAGCCGCTCGGCTTCGGCCGGTGCGGCGTCATACGGCTCATCGGCAACGGAAAACGCGGAAACGATGAGAAGCTGGCGCAAGTCGGCATCAAGCGACGCCAACAGCTTCCGCGCCTCGTCTTTCGGGTAGACCGTGACGCTCGCGATCAGCGATTTGCCGATCACTTTTTCGTTGCGCGCGTTCTCGAGCGCTTTTAACATGTCATCGCGCACGTCCATAAACGCATCCCATTTCGAAAGCAGCTCTTCTTCGCCGTCGATCGCGATCGGCTCTGGCATATCGGTGAGCTGGATGCTTTCGACGTTTTCTCTTCGATTCGGGATATGCTCCCACACTTCATCGGCCGTGTGCGGCAAAATCGGCGCGATGAGCTTCGCCAATGCGACGACCGTTTCATACAATACGGTCTGCACGGCGCGGCGGGCGCGGGAATCGGCCGCTTCGATGTACAAAATGTCTTTCGCCATATCCAAATAAAATGCGCTCAGCTCAACGGTGCAGAAATGGTTCATCTCATGATAAACAGCAGCAAAATCATAGCTGTCATACGCCTTTTTCACTTTAGCGATGAGTTTATTTAATTTCGCTAACATGTAGCGATCGACTTCGCCAAGCTCCCCAACCGGCACAGCGTTTTGATTCGGGTCAAAATCAAACAAGTTGCCGAGCATAAAGCGGAACGTATTGCGGATTTTCCGATACACTTCGGACACTTGTTTTAAAATGTTATCGGAAATGCGTACATCCGCCTGATAGTCAACCGAGGCGACCCAAAGGCGTAAAATGTCGGCACCGAGCTGTTCCATGACTTTGGCCGGCACGACGACGTTGCCGAGCGATTTGCTCATTTTTCGCCCTTCGCCGTCTAAAACGAAGCCATGGCTTAACACCCCTTTATACGGTGCTTTTCCGGTGACGGCAACGGCTGTAGACAGCGACGAGTTAAACCAGCCGCGATATTGGTCGGACCCTTCCAAGTACAGATCAGCCGGGCGCGCGAGATCATCGCGTTCGACCAACACGGCTTGGTGCGACGAACCGGAGTCAAACCATACGTCCATAATGTCCGTTTCTTTCGTAAAGATGCCGTTCGGGCTGGACGGATGGGTGAATCCTTCCGGCAGCAAGTCTTTCGCCTCGCGCTCAAACCAGACGTTCGATCCGTATTGGCGGAACAAGTTCGACACATGCTCGATCGTTTCATCGGTGATGATCGGTTCGCCGTTTTCGCCGTAAAAAACCGGAATCGGCACGCCCCAGGCGCGCTGGCGGGAAATGCACCAGTCGCCGCGGTCGCGCACCATGTTGTGGATGCGGATTTCCCCCCATTCCGGAATCCATTTCGTGTCTTTGATCGCTTGAAGCAGCTCGCTGCGGATTTTATCGATCGACGCAAACCATTGCGTTGTCGCCCGGAAAATCGTTGGCTGCTTCGTCCGCCAGTCGTGCGGATACGAGTGGGTGATAAACCCAAGCTTCAGCAAAGCGCCGGCTTCCTCAAGCTTCTGTGTAATCGCCTTGTTGGCGTCTTCGTAAAACATTCCTTCAAACCCCGGCGCTTCGCTCGTCATATAGCCGCGCTCGTCGACCGGGCAAAGAACGGGAAGCCCATATTTTTGCCCGACGAGAAAGTCGTCTTCCCCGTGGCCCGGCGCCGTATGGACGCAGCCCGTGCCGGCGTCGGTCGTGACGTGTTCGCCGCAGACGACAAGCGAGTCGCGCTCATAAAACGGATGTTTCGCGACGACGTATTCAAGCTCGTTTCCTTTGACCGTTTTGACGACCGACCATGCGTCCCAGCCGACTTCGTTCGCCACCGACTCGACCAGGGCAGCAGCGACCACGTATTTTTGTCCGTTTGTTTCCACGACATGGTAGTCCAGCTCCGGATGGACGGCGATCGCCAAGTTCGCCGGAATCGTCCACGGCGTCGTCGTCCAAATGACGATTCGCTCATCGCCCTCAAGCACGCCTTTGCCGTCTTTCACCGGGAAGGCGACATAAATCGACGGCGAACGCTTGTCTTTATATTCGATTTCCGCTTCAGCGAGCGCCGATTCGCTTGACGGGGACCAATAGACCGGCTTCAACCCTTTGTAAATGAGCCCTTTTTTCGCCATTTCGCCGAACACTTTAATTTGCTGGGCTTCGTACTCCGGCTTGAGCGTAATGTACGGGTTGTCCCAGTCGCCGCGCACGCCGAGCCGCTTAAACTGCCGGCGCTGGTTGTCGATTTGCTCGTACGCGTATTGCTCGCACAACTTGCGAAACTCGGCGACGCTCATCGATTTGCGGTCGACACCTTGCTTCGCGAGCGCCGTTTCGATCGGCAAGCCGTGCGTATCCCAGCCCGGCACGTACGGCGCGCAATAGCCGCTCATCGATTTGTAGCGGACGATGATGTCTTTTAAAATTTTGTTCAGCGCATGGCCCATATGAATATCCCCGTTGGCATACGGCGGGCCGTCATGCAGCACGAACAACGGACGCCCTTTCGTCCGCTCTTGCACTTTCCGGTAAATGTCCATCTCTTCCCATTTTTTTTGCATTTCCGGCTCCCGCTTCGGCAAGTTACCGCGCATCGGGAACTCGGTTTGCGGCATAAGCAGCGTCTCTTTGTAGTCCATCTTCGCTCCTCCTTCAAGCATCAAATCAAAATAAAAAACCGTTCTCCCCCGGCAAGGGACGAGAACGGTCTCGCGGTACCACCCTTCTTGGCCATGCAAACGACGCACAGCCCACTTTTCATTCGTAACGGGAATGACGCGCCATGGCCTACTGGATGTTCGGCATGGAACTCCAGGGTGATGTTCACTCTTGCGCCGATGCCGGGCTTCCACCATCCCCGGCTCGCTGCGACCGGCCGTTCAAGAGCTACTGTCCCTTTCATCGTCGATGACTATTTCACTATTCATCCGGAAAAAAGCCAACCGCCTCCCACGGCGGCTGGTGCGGTGATTTTTGCCAATGATTATACCCGACATGGCCTCGGTTCGTCAAGGCTGAGACAACGGCTCTTTCGCCTCTTCTTCGAGATCAGGCGTCTCGTATTCCATCAACTCGTCCCAGTCACGGCTGTTGATCATATCGAGCTGCGCCTCAACGAGCATGCGGAAGCGAGCGCGGAACACTTTCGACTGCCGCTTGAGTTCTTCGATTTCCAGCGCGATTTTCCGCGATTTGGCCAGCGCGTCGCCGATGATGCGCTCCGCGTTTTTCTCCGCTTCTTTAATGATCAGCTTCGCCTCTTTTTGTGCGTTGCGCTTCACTTCTTCCGCTGCTTCCTGAGCCACAAGAATCGACTTATTTAACGTTTCTTCAATGTTGGAAAAGTAATTCAATTTTTCCGTCAGTTCGGCCACTTTTTCTTCCAGCTGCTTTTTTTCACGGATGAGCATTTCGTAATCTTTAATAATTTGATCCAAAAACTCATTCACTTCATCTTCGTCATACCCGCGAAATCCGCGGCTGAATTCCTTATTGTGAATATCCAATGGCGTTAACGGCACAATGGCCACCTCCGTCTCCATCATTCCTTTTCTTCCTTCATTCGACACGATCAGCCCATTTCCTGCTGCGATTCGATTATTTTTGACGGCCCAGCCGGATGCGCCAGCGTTCTTTTTTCGTCATCCCCTCGACGGAAAACAGCTTGCAGCGACCAAACCCGCGCGCCGACAGGACATCGCCCGGCCCGCATACAAAATCGGGCTTGTCCACCACCTTCCAGTTCACTTTGACGAGCCCGCTTTCAATGAGCGTCTTCGCTTTCTCGCGCGCGAGGCGGAACGCCTGGGCAAGCACCGCATCGAGCCTTAGAGAAGACACCGTGACCGTTCCTTCCTCCCACGTTTCGGCAAGCGGCATGGCAGCTGACAGCGGCAACAGCTCAAGCGAAACCGGCGCTTTGCCGATCGTCCCAACATGGAGGCGAATGTAATCGGCCACCTCGGCGGCGGCAAAAAATTGGATCTCTCCTCCTTGGACGAGAATGTCGCCGAACTTGCCCCGCCGCAAGCCGAGCGACATGAGCGCTCCTAAGACGTCGCGGTGTTCAAGGGAAACGAATTTGCCTGGATAGCGGACAGCGAACAAGGCGATGTCATAATCCTCCTCATTCGGTTCGAAATACGGCGGATACAAAAGCGCCCGCTTCCGCTCGACAAACAGAGCGCCGCCGAAAAAGGACACGCGCACGTCTCCGTCGCTGCCGACGATGCTTTGCACGATTTGCTGCTCGCGCGGATCAAGAAAATCGGTCAGCTTCGGAGCGTACTGATGTTCTACCATTTCCTTCCATTCCATTACATGATCGATGAATTGATGTTCCTCTTTGCGGAAGTGCTGATACAGCTCCATTCCCATTCACCTTGCCTCATAAAGAAAGGAACCCGGAACGGATTCCTCCCGCTATTCCGCCCGCCTGCGCCTGGGCCAAACGATGCGCGCTCCGTCCGGCTGCTAAAACTGCGCTTCGAGGATGTCAAACAACGCATACAGCCCTCTTGTCGCAAATTCAAGGACAATAAAGGCGATGATCGGAGAGATGTCAATGATGCCAAGCGGCGGAATGACGCGCCGAAACGGTTCCAAATACGGCTCGCAAATGGCGGCAAGCATTTGTCCGAACCGCGTTTCGCGCGCATTCGGAAACCAAGACATCAAAATGTAAATGATCAAAGCGTATGAGTATACTTGAATCAAGGTCGTTAAAAACGTAAGCACATAATCCAACGGCTACCACCTCTTTATCGGTCTGTCATCCTCGCCGTCAAGCGAAATCGCGCCGCTGACGTCGACGTTGTCCGGGGTGCACAAAAAAATTTTCGTGCCAACTTGCTGAATGTCGCCGCCAATGGCGTACACCGTGCCGCTTAAAAAGTCGACGATCCGCTTCGCCTGCTCATGCTGGATGCGCTGCAAATTGACGATGACCGCCCGCCGGCTTTTTAAATGATCGGCGATTTCCTGCGCCTCCGCATACACCCGCGGCTCAGCGAGCACGACTTTCGCCGATTTTTGCACGCTTTGCAAGCTGACGACGTTCGCCTTGTTTGCCGCCTTCAGCAGCGGCGCCTCCTCTTCCGGCTGCGGCGCTTCGTATTCTTCTTCATAGTCTTCGTAATCTTCTTCTAAAAAATAATCGCGAAATTTTTTCATCAACCCCATCAAGTTCACCTCCTACAATGATCCGACAAGCGCGCTGCCGATGCGCACAAACGTCGCCCCTTCCTCAATGGCGATCTCGTAATCGTTCGACATGCCCATCGACAGCTCCGTGCACGGCGCATGCGGCCAGCGGAGCGCCTGAACGCGCTCTTTCAAGACCCGCAATTGCCGGAAGCAGGCGCGCAATACCGCCTCGTCATCCGTATGCGGGGCCATCGTCATCAATCCGACGACCTCAAGGTGCGAAAACGAACGGAGCTGATCGATGAACGGGACGGTCTCGTCAGGAGAGAGGCCGTGCTTCGTCGCTTCTCCCGATACATTCACTTGCACAAAACATTTCACCGGCCGCACCGCCCGCTTTTCAATTTCTTTCGCCAGCGACAGGCGATCAAGCGAATGGATGTAATCGACTTTATCGATAATGTCCTTCACCTTGCGCGACTGAAGCGTCCCGATAAAATGCCACACCGCCTGGTCCCCGATCCGTTCATACTTTTCAAGCAGCTGGCCGGCGCGGTTTTCGCCGAGGTCGGCAATGCCGGCGTCAAGCACATGAAGCGCCCTTTCGGCATCAATATATTTCGTGACAGCAACGATGCGTACGTCGGCCGGATTGCGGCCGACGCGGGCGCAAGCCGCCTCGATGCGCTGGCGAACGGCTGCCAAGTTGTCGCGTACGGTCATGCTGTTTCCTCCCTTCGGCCGATAAACGCCAACATCCGCCCTGTCGTCCCACGGTCGCGGCGGTGGGAAAAAAACAACGTCTCCTCACAGCTTGTACAGCGTTCCGATACATAAATATGGCGGTCTGGAATCCCGGCGGCCGCAAGCTGCAGCCGGTTGGCCTCTTTTAAATCAAGCGCATACTGCCCTTGGCTTGTTTCGCGCCACGGCAACGGGCCGCCCGCAGGAAGAGTCGGACGCAGGCCATCGATCACCCGGTCATCAACCGTGTAACAGCATGGGCCAATGGCCGGTCCAATCGCGGCATAGATGTCGGACGGGGCAATGTGTTCGCGCTCCTGCCAAAGCCGCACCATGTTTTGGACAATGCCGCCCGCCGTCCCCCGCCAGCCGGCGTGGGCAAGGCCGACTAGGCCCGCCGATGGCGCGATAAAATAGACAGGCACACAATCAGCAAAACAAAGTGCGAGCAATACCCCCGCCTCATCCGTATACAGCCCGTCGGCCCCCCGGACCGCTGCAGCGAAGTCGTGCGCCCCGCTCCCCCGATCGCCTTTCGTCACTTTCCGAATCACGGCGCCGTGCACTTGCTCACAGCACACCCAATGATCGAGCGGAACAGAAAGCCATTCGGCCAGACGGCGGCGGTTGTTGACGACATGCATGCGATCGTCGCCGACATGCAGCCCCATATTCAGCGAGGCGAACGGCCCTTCGCTTTCTCCGCCTTGTTTCGTTGTCAACCCGGCGACTGCTCCGGCAAACGGGGGCGCCCCGCAGCGGAGCCATCCTTGAGCTTCTTGTTGAAAAATGTCCGGCATTCGCGTCAACCTCACGCTGTTTTTGTAGGTTTTTATCACTTTTTTTCCTATTTTATCATAGTTTGTTTGTTTGTGATAACCTTTATTTGCGATTTTGTCGAAACATTGGTGCAATCCCGCCACTCAATATGCCGCTCGTTGCGCGGGCCGCTCAGTCGGCATCATGCAGGCGGACTAAAATGACATCCGCTCCGATTTTGACGATGTTTTGCCACGGAATGACGACCGCTTCTTCACGCCCGAACAACCCGAGCATCTTTCCGGAGCCTAAAATAATGAGCGACCGGATTTTGCCTGTATCTAAATCGATGTCAATATCCCCGATGTTGCCAAGCTTCTTCCCGTTGGCCACATTGACGACATCTTTCGTTTGAAACTCGGAAATTCTCATCACGGTTCAGTCCCCCGCCTTTCCTCTCCTCTTTTTCATCTATATGACGCCGCCCAACCGGTTATGTGCCAAAGAAAAAAAGGCTGCCCCAGCAGCCGTTCACACTTGGATGTTTTTATTCATTTGCCGGATCGCTGCCTTTTCAAGCCTGGACACTTGCGCCTGGGAAATGCCGATTTCCTCGGCGACTTCCATTTGCGTCTTTCCTTGGAAAAACCGTTTGCGGATAATCATTTTCTCTCGCTCATTCAACCGCCTCAAGCCCTCTTTCAATGCGATTTCTTCAATCCATTGGCTGTCGCGGTTGCGCTCGTCGCTCAGCTGATCCATCACGTAAATCGGGTCGCCGCCGTCGTTGTATATCGGTTCAAATAAGGAAACCGGATCTTGAATGGCATCAAGGGCAAAAACGACTTCTTCATGGGCGACGCCAAGCTCTTTCGCGATCTCTTCCGTCGATGGTTCTTTCGCCGTCTCGCTCATGAGCCGCTCCCGCACTTGCAGCGCTTTGTAAGCGATGTCGCGCAGCGAGCGCGAGACGCGAATTGGATTGTTATCGCGCAAGTAACGGCGGATTTCGCCAATGATCATCGGCACCGCATAAGTGGAAAATTTCACATTTTGGTTGAGGTCAAAATTATCAATCGATTTCATGAGTCCGATGCAGCCAACTTGAAATAAATCATCAACAAACTCGCCGCGGTTGTTAAAGCGTTGAATGACGCTTAACACGAGGCGTAAGTTTCCGTTTACCAATCTTTCCCTTGCTTCCAAATCCCCTTCATGCATCCGGCGAAACAGCTCCCGCATTTCCTCGTTGTTGAGGACGGGAAGCTTTGAAGTGTCGACGCCGCAAATTTCGACTTTGTTCCTCGTCAAGTTGTTCCCTCCCATCAGGAGATGCTAAGTCGTCAGTTTTCAGTATCTCCCTGGGAGGGAAAAATATGCACAGCCTGTCCGAGCGAAAAAAAGCGGCGGAGCGTCCACTCCCGCCGCTTGCTACATCATTTTGTTGAACTCTTTGCGCAACCGTTTAATGATCCGCTTCTCGAGCCGCGATATGTACGATTGCGAAATGCCGAGCAAGTCAGCGACATCTTTTTGCGTTTTTTCCTCTCCTCCTGACAAACCAAAGCGCAATTCCATAATCTGCTTTTCACGGTCGCTCAGCTGGTGCAAGGCGTTTAGCAGCAGCCGCCGGTCGACGTCCGCCTCCAAATCCTTTGTAATGACGTCGTCTTCCGTTCCCAGCACATCGGACAGCAGCAGCTCATTGCCGTCCCAATCGATATTGAGCGGTTCGTCAAACGACACTTCCGCCCGCACTTTATTGTTGCGGCGCAAATACATTAAAATTTCGTTTTCAATGCAGCGTGATGCATAAGTCGCCAGCTTGATTTTTTTCTCCGGGTTAAACGTATTGACCGCTTTGATTAAGCCGATCGTTCCGATGCTGATCAAATCTTCGATGTGAATGCCGGTGTTTTCAAACTTGCGCGCAATGTAGACGACAAGCCGCAAATTGCGTTCAATGAGCAGCGACCGCGCCGTCTCATCACCGGTGGCCAGCCGTTCGATCAACTGCTCTTCCTCTTCTTTCGTCAACGGCGGCGGAAGCGCCTCGCTGCCGCCGATATAGTAAATTTCGTCGGCCTTCAACCCAAGTTTGGCCAGCAGCTTATACAGCCAATACATGAACCGAAGTTTCCATCTTTTCATCAAAATCCCCCTTCTAAACGGATAAAACGCGAGTATGATATAGTAACGACCTATGAAGCGGTCAGCTTTCTTCCCGCCTGCACCATTTTCGGATGGATGATGCAATCGTATTCTCCGTCGGCTGAAAGCGGGTCTGCACTTAAGGCCATAAGCCCATGTTTCACCTCAAGCCACTCGTTTTCGTATGACAGCGCGATGCGGTCTAGTTTTACCGCCATCATCATTTGCGGGCCGCTGCCCACTGCGCGGTATGGAATGAGACGAAGACGATGGGCCCACTGTTCGGGCGGGTCGTCAACCGTCATGGCTGCCATATAGGCCATCAGCTCTTCGGGCAGCACGTCCTTCGCTTTTTCCCGGTCCACGATCATCACCGGCGTTTTGGACACTGGGTCAAACAGCTGGTTGCCGCTGTCGATGAGCCCTCTTAGGGCAAGGGGCCGGCCTTCCCAAACAGCAATGACATCCACAATATGTTCGAAGCGCAATTTTTTCTCGCGAATCTGTTCCACACGGCGGCGGGAAAAAAGCCACAACACCGGAAACCCGACGAGGACAAACAGCCAGCTCACCGGGTCGCCCGCCCCGGGGGGATGCATCATCAATAATCCGTTCTGCACGGACAGTTGCTCGGCGAAAAAATAATGAACCGCCAGCATGCCGCCCCCGACAGCGAACGTGGCAAAGTAAAACGCCAGCATGTTCTCGATCATATAGCGCGGCCGCTTAAAGCCAAAAGCGGCGAGCACAATCAAGATCGAGGCGGCCATTTTGGCAAGCGGGTGCTGGGCGATGGCGGACAACGGGGTGAACAGCAGCACCACAAGCAGCGACCCGATCAACGCTCCGGCCAACAGCCGCCACCAGACGATCGGGCGCTTAAGCATGAGCGCTGTCAGCCAAAGAAGCATTGCATCAAAACAGACGTTCAAAAGCCAAATGACATCAAGATACACAACCAACCGGCAAGCCCCTCCCCCGCCCCATCGGCTTTTGTCTGAAACAAGTATATAGCACATCCCGTTGGAAAGTCTGTCAATCGGTGGTGGTGAAAAACAGAATGTTTTGTCAAAGCGAGGGGAAACGTGCGAACGAGGAAAACCGCCCTTTGAAGCGCGGGGAGAGGGCAAAAAAAGAAGGCATGAACACGGCTTGTTCATGCCCGATAGCTCCTCAACGGCGACGGTTGCGGTTACGCAAGAACGCCGGAATATCGAGCGGGTCTTCCGCCTGCCCGGACCGGAGCGCCGCATAATCTTGCGCCGGTTCTTCGCGCTTTTCCCGCTTCGGCGCCGGCGTCACTTTCGGCGCCGTCCCGATGCCGGCGCGCGGCGGCCGCGGCTGCGAAGCAACGTTTTCGTTAAACCCGGTCGCGATGACAGTGACGACAATTTCGTCTTTTAAGTCTTCGTTGATGACCGAGCCGAAAATCATGTTCACTTCTTGATCGGCCGCCGAAGCGACGATGTCGGCGGCCTCCTGCACTTCGTACAAACTTAAGTTCATGCCGCCGGTGATGTTCATGAGCACGCCTTGCGCCCCGTCGATCGACGTCTCCAACAGCGGGCTGGAAATGGCTTTTTTGGCTGCCTCAGCCGCTCGGTTTTCGCCGCTGGCAATCCCGATGCCCATCAGCGCCGAGCCTTTGTTGGACATGATCGTTTTCACATCGGCGAAGTCAAGGTTGATCAACCCCGGCACAGCGATCAAATCGGAAATGCCTTGCACCCCTTGGCGCAGCACATTGTCCGCTTCGCGGAACGCCTCAAGCATCGGCGTATTTTTGTCAACAATCTCAAGCAACCGGTCGTTCGGAATGACGATGAGCGTATCGACCGCCTCTTTCATGGCGGCGATGCCACTTGCGGCCTGCGTCGCCCGCTTCCGCCCTTCAAACGTAAACGGGCGCGTGACGACACCGACCGTGAGCGCTCCTAATTCACGGGCGATTTGGGCGATGACGGGCGCCGCCCCAGTTCCCGTGCCGCCGCCCATGCCAGCGGTGACAAACACCATATCGGCGCCGCGAAGCGCTTCTTCAATTTGCTCTTTGCTCTCCTCAGCTGCTTTTTTTCCAACTTCTGGGTTCGCTCCCGCACCCAAGCCGCGTGTCAGCTTCGCCCCGATTTGCAGTTTCGTCGGCGCCTTCGACAAATTGAGCGCCTGTGCATCGGTATTGACGGCAATAAATTCAACGCCTTGCACTCCGTGTTCAATCATCCGATTGACGGCGTTGTTGCCGCCGCCCCCGACCCCAATCACCTTGATCGTTGCCAACTGATCGACTGTTGTCTCAAACTCCAACATGGCCAAATCCTCCTAAAATTTCAATCTCTATTCAAAGAAAGAACCGAAAAATTTCTTGACCTTCTTCCCGAAATGGTCTTCTTTCTTTTTCGGTTTCGATTGTTGTTTTGGCGCCGGGCGCTCGGCCGGCTCCGCCGCGGCCGCCGCCGGGACGGTTTTCCCTTGCAGCTGCGCCTGCCGGTAGGCGAACTTGAGCAGGCCGACGCCGATCGTGTATTGCGGGTCGCGCACGCCGATGTAATCCGGCATGGCAACACGGACGCTCGTCCCTAGGACGACGTGAGCCAACTCCAACACTCCCGGCATATTCGCCACGCCGCCGGTCAGCACATAGCCGCCCGGAAGGTCGCGAAAGCCAAGCCGGCGCACTTCATGTTGAACCATTTGCAAAATTTCCTCCATCCTCGCCTCAATAATATCGGCGATCTCAAGCTGGCTGAACTGCTGGTGTTGATCGCTGCCCATGACCGGCACGCTGAACACTTCTTCGTCCGAAGCGTAGTCGTAAAACGCATACCCGTGCTTCAATTTGATTTTTTCCGCATCCTCCGTTGTTGTCCGCAGCCCGATGGCCAAATCTTTTGTAATATGCTCCCCGCCGACCGGCAGTGAAGAGACAGCTTGCAACGCCCCTTGCTCAAAGACAGCGACCGTTGTCGAACCGCCGCCCAGATCGACGAGCGCGGCGCCCAAGTGCCGCTCATCGTCGGATAATGCCAGCGAACCGGCCGCTAACGGCTGGAGGCAAATGTCGCTGATTTCCAAACCGGCGCGTTCCACACAGCGAAGGAGATTATGTAAAATCGTCTTCGCTCCGGTCACCATCGTCCCTTCCATCTCCAAGCGGACGCCGATCATGCCGCGTGGGTCGTGGATGCCGTCTAAGCCGTCGACGATAAACTGGCGCGGAACGACGCTGATAATTTCCCGGTCCGGCGGGATGGAAACGACTTGCGCTGCATCGATGACGCGGGCAACGTCTTCATCGCTGATTTCGCGGTTTTCGCTGGCAACCGCAACGATGCCATGGCAGTCATGCAGCTGAATATGGCTTCCCGCCACCCCGACAATCACGCGGCGGATCGAAAGGCCGACCATCCGTTCCGCTTGTTCGACCGCGCGCTTGATCGATTGCACCGTTTTATCTATATCAACAATCGCGCCTTTTTTGAGCCCTTCTGATTTCACATTGCCGATTCCGATAATGTTAATCGAGCTGCCCAACATTTCCCCGATGATGACTTTGACGCTCGATGTTCCGACATCCAGGCTAACGACGATCTCATTGCTGCTCATCTTTTGGCATCTGCCTACTAAAAACGCGCCGATGTCAGCCGGCGTTTCAGTAAGCAGCGACACCTCCTTTTTCGGCTGAAATTTCCCTGTCCATCTCTTCGTCTATATCCAGCTCGCGATTTTCGCAAGAACATCGCATTTTGTTTTACTCCATATAATTCAACACAGGAAGACACTTTCCTGTCTTCCGCTTAACTTTTTTCGCGATTTTCCCGCCGCTCCGCCCATTCGGCAAGCCAAAGGCGACGGATGATGGCAATGTTTTGAAACAGGCGGACGCCAAACGCGAAGACGGCCGCCAAATACAAGTCTACACCAAGATGCACCCCAAGAAAAGTCAAAGTTGTGGCAAGGATGATATTGAAAAAAAACCCGGTTATAAATACTGTTTCGTCGTACGTTCCTTGTAAATGGGCGCGCCATCCCCCTATTAATGTATCAAAGGCGGCCAAAATGGCAATCGACAAATAACTGGAATACTGATCGGGAACTTCCCAGCCGGCCAGGACGCCGACGGCAAACCCGAGCAACAATCCGAGAAGCGGAAGCCACATGCTATTTCTCCTCCTTGCCGGCGCTCGCCGTCTCCATGTATTTTACCTCCAGCCGCTCGGTTGACGGCGGAATGGCGATCATCGGTTTCGGCTTGGAAATCGAAAGCTCCAAGTTTTCGACGATGAAATCATCCCGAATCGGCGAAACCGTCAACCCGCTATACAGCTTGTCCGCATCGTCCGCGATCGCCTTCACCTCAACCGGCAGCTGAAGCGGCCGGCGACCGACTTTCGTCACCCCGTTGACATCGCGAATCGCCGTCCGGTTCGTCAGCCGCTCGCCGCTAATGGCGATTTCCTTTGCTCCATATTTGTTCAATTCATTTACCAACCGCTGCAGCAGCTCCGGCGACACCGTTTGGGCGACCGGACCGACGTAGCCGCCCGCCGCAAACGGCGCGATCGTCAGCACCACGCCGCGCCCTTTCACCTCGGTCAGTCCGGCTTCTTCCCTAAGCTCGGCGACCGTCTCCTCGAGCGCCGCCTCACCGTCTTCCTGCTCCTCGCGCCGGTAATGGCGCAATTTCGCCTCGTAGCGTTCCAGCTCCTCAAGCAGCTGCTGTTCAAGCTTCTGCTCCTTTGTCAAATCGGCGCGCAGCTCCCAAATGTCGCGCGTATCGCGCTCTTCCGAAGGCAGCGTCGTCCGCATCCCGACGGCCAGCATCAATCCGAACACGCCGGCAATCCCGGCAAAATACAGCTGTCTTTTTCGCTCCAATGCGCTTCACCGCTCCTTCCTGCCCGTTTTACGGTCTGGGCGCGAATACCGGATCGAGCGTAATCGCCTCTTGCTTTTCCACTTTTACATCGATATGGTCTTGAACAAGCTCGTCGACGACGCCGCCTGGCAGGACGAGCGCAGACGACAGCACATCCGGGTCGCCGATCGCCGAAATGACAAACGGAGCGGCATGTTGCGTCCCGTCAACCTCAATGACCGGACCGTTGCACACAATGTAGGAGCGATGGGAAATGCGCTGCCCGTTAATGGCGACCGCTTCGGCGCCGGAAATAAGCAGCTCGTGAACGACTTTCCATACGTGCTGTTCGTGAACGATATAATCAGTAGCACTTGCTTCAGAGGGGATGTAAGAGGAGTCGGAAAGCGTGACTGCTACACCCTTTCCTTTCACCCTCGCCTTTCCAACATACATGCGCAGCTGTTCTGCTTCTTTCGCCAGCCCGGCTTCGTTCGTCTGCCGGTCGGCCAGTTTTTTTTCCCAAGCGGCCAGTTCGTCTTGCTTTTCGACAAGCTGTTGCTTTAACGACCGGTTTTCCTTTTGCAAAGCGATCAGCGCCGAGCGAAACTCGTATTCCCTTTTCCACTCGCTGTCGCTCCATTCGCGGCGGGATGGATCGTTTTTGGCATGTTGGTAGGAAAACCCGAGCATGGCGCCGAATAAAAAGCAAATAAAAGTAAGGAGGATGCGGCTATGGGCTTGTTGTCTCATCGTCGTCCTCCTTTTTCGGCGGCTCGTACGGGACAAAGTAGCTGCCGACTTCGAGGTGAATGACCCCTTTGACATTTCGGTCAAGCTCGGCGACAATCGCCGGATAATGCGACAGCTTGTCCGCAAAACGATGAATCGTCGCACTTACCTCATACCCGTCGTTCATGTAGACGATGACGCGGTCTTCATACTCGCTGTTCGGCTTGTAGTGAATTTCCGACATGGCGCCAAGCACCGGCGCCGGCAGTTCCGCCAGCTGTCCAGTCATCTCGGCGATGGCGTCGCCGTTTTTCCAACCGACGAGCACAGGCGCATCGCTCGGGGCTGTTTTCACCGCTTCCTGCTTTAACAGCCGTCCGTTCTCAAGCAGCGGGAAAAATGTTTGCCGGTCGTAGACATAAGCGACCCGCCGCCATTCGTGGACGCGGATGACAATCGTGTTCGGCAGCCTCTTTTCCACGGTTGCCTCTTTAATTTCCGGATGGCGGGCGATCCTCGTTGCCACACTTTGTTCGTTCACTTTCCAAAAGCTTGTCCGCTTCGTAATGCCGCTCAAGCTGATGATGCGCTCCGCCGGCAAATGGCGGTTTCCGCTCACCTCCACATGCCTGACGGCGCTTAACGGCGATTGGAAGTAAAGAACGCACAAAATAAACAGAAAAAAGAAGGACAAATACAAAATCAGCCGACGGTTCGCTTTTTGGCGGCGACGCTCTTTCAGTTTTGGGACGCGGTCTTCAAGAACAACAACCTTTCCCTTTTCCATTGCCTTCCCCGCTTTCCTGCCCGCGGGCAGCTCCATGGCTGCGCTCGAATAAAAACAAACGGCATCCGCTGCCGTTTTCTTGTTCTTTGCACTTGTTTTCATTATATCACAAATAGATCGCGAGAGAGACCGTTTTTTATAACATTTGCCGGCACTGTTCGACGGCAAGCCGCCCGAACAAACAAAAACAGCGGACGCCGCCGCCTGCCTAATAGCGGGCGTGTCTGCTAATATTGAGCAGCACGCCGATCGCCATCAGCATCAATGTCAACGACGATCCGCCGTAGCTCAAAAACGGGAGAGTAATGCCGGTGACGGGCATCAGCCCGGTGACAACGCCGATGTTGATCATCACTTGGATGGCAATCATCGAAATGATGCCAAGCGCCAAAAAGCTGCCGTACAAATCGGGGGCGCCAAGGGCGATGCGCACGCCGCGCCAAAGAAGAAGGCTGAATAAAAGAAGGACGAGCGATCCGCCAATAAAACCGAGCTCCTCGGCCAAAATGGCGAAAATAAAATCGGTTTGCGGCTCCGGCAAATAAAAAAACTTTTGCCGGCTTTGCCCGAGCCCCAGGCCAAACAGCCCGCCCGGACCGATGGCGTACAGCGACTGGATGATTTGAAATCCGCTCCCCAACGGGTCTTCCCACGGATTCAAAAACGATGTAATCCGCTTGATTCGATACGGCGCCGATAAAACGAGGGCGGCAAACCCGGCAAGCCCCAACACCCCAAGGCCCGCAAAATGGCTGAGGCGGGCGCCGGCGACAAAAATCATCGCCACACACGTGCCGACCATCACGGTGCCCGTCCCTAAGTCCGGCTGCAGCATAATCATGCCGAACGCCGCAAACACGAGCAAAAGCGCCGGCAGCAATCCTTGTTTAAACGACGTAATCTTCTTTTGGTTTTCGGATAAATATTTGGCCAAAAACGCGATCATCGCCAGCTTCATAAATTCGGACGGCTGGATGGAAAACGCCCCGACGCCGATCCAGCTGCGCGACCCATTGCGCACCATGCCGACGCCCGGGATCAACACGAGTACAAGCAGCCCGAAACAAACGATGAGCAACACTTTCGACCAGTCGCGCCATGTCCAATAATCGATGTTCATCACAAAAAACATGGCGATAATGCCGACGACGGCAAACAACAGCTGGCGCTTGGCAAAGAAAAACGAATCGTGAAACTTGTATTCCGCCCAAATGGCGCTCGCGCTGTACACCATAATAAGCCCGATGGCCAAGAGCGAAAACGTTAAAAGAATCAACAAAAAATCCGGCGCAGACCTTTTCCGCGGCAATGCCCAACACCTCTATTTTGTAAACTAGAAGGAAAGGGCTGTCCCTTTCCCTCTATTTCAACTTATGCACGGCGTCGATAAAAATGTCCCCTCTCTCCTCGAAAGTTTTGTATTGATCCCAGCTGGCGCAGGCCGGAGAGAGCAAAATAACATCGCCCGGCTCGGAAAGCCGGAAGGCAACCGGGACAGCTTTTTCCACATTATCGACATATTCGATCGTTTCTATTCCCGCCTCCCGGGCGATGCGCCCGATTTTCTCCGCCGTTTGCCCGAACAATACCGCCGCTTTCACCTGCCGCAAGTACGGAAGAAGCTCGTCAAACTCATTGCCGCGGTCAAGCCCGCCGGCCAACAAAATCACCGGTTCGCCGGCGAACGCCGAAAGCGCCTTTTGCGTCGCCAAAATGTTCGTCGCCTTCGAGTCGTTGTAAAACCGCCGGCCGTCGACTTCGGCTACATATTGAAGCCGATGTTTTACGCCGGCAAACGTCGTCAACACTTGAACGATCGCCTCGTTGCTGGCGCCGGCCAGCTTGGCAGCCGCCACCGCGGCCAAAATGTTTTCCACGTTGTGCTGGCCGGGGAGGACAATGTCTGCTGTCTTGATGATCGGCTCTCCGTTCCAGCAAACGGCGCCATTGTCGACGTACGCCCCTTCACCGAGCGGCTTCGTCGCCGAAAACAGCACCTTTTGCGATCGAATCGAGGCGGCGATGTCCATCACGGTCTGGTCATCCGCGTTGACGACCGCATAATCTTGTTCTGTTTGGTTGCGGAAAATATTCGCCTTCGCCGCCGCGTATGCTTCCCTTGTGCCATGGTAGTCCAAATGGGCATCAAAAATGTTAAGCAAGACGGCGATCGTAGGACGGAATTGATCAATGCCGGCAAGCTGGAACGAAGACAGTTCGGTGACGAGCCATTGGCCCGGCTTCGCTTCCTTGGCCACCTCGCAGGCGACTAAGCCGATATTGCCGGCAAGCAACGGGTCTTGGCCATCCGCCTTTAACATTTCATAAATCAATGTCGTTGTCGTCGTTTTCCCGTTCGATCCGGTAATGCCGATAAACAGCGCTTCGGAAATGTGATAAGCCAGCTCCACCTCGGTCACGACCGGAAGCCCTTTTTCAAGCGCTTTTTTCACTAACGGATTCGTATACGGGATGCCCGGATTTTTCACGACGAGGTCAAACGGCTCATCGAGCAGTTCGAGCGGATGGCCGCCGCAAACGACGCGGACGCCGAGCTCTTCAAGCTGCTTCGCCTCCGCGTTTTCCGCCAACGGTTTTTGATCGTTGGCGACGACTTCCGCCCCTAATTCAACGAGCAGGCGGGCCGCTGCCGCCCCGCTTTTCGCCAATCCAATCACAAGCACACGACGATGTTGATAGAAAAGAGTCGGTTTCAATTACATCCACACCTCGATATAAATTCCTAGCATGGCAAACAACAGGCCGACGGCCCAAAACGTCACGACAACGCGCCATTCCGACCAACCGACGAGCTCATAATGATGATGGAGCGGGCTCATGCGGAAAACGCGCCTGCCGGTCGTTTTGAACGAGGCGACTTGAATGATGACAGACAGCGTTTCAATGACAAAGACGCCGCCAATAATGATCAGCAGCAGCTCGAGTTTCGTTAAGACAGCGACCGCAGCGATCGCCCCGCCAAGCGCGAGCGATCCGGTATCCCCCATAAATACTTTTGCCGGATGGGCATTAAACACTAAAAAGCCGAGCACAGCGCCGACAACGGCGACGCAAAACACCGCCACATCGTACTGACCTTGATTCCAAGCCAACACGGCATACGCGCCAAAGGCGATCGCCGCCGTGCCGGCCAAAAGCCCATCGAGCCCGTCGGTCAAGTTGACAGCGTTGGAGCCGCCGACAAGCATGAGCAAAAGCAGCACCCCATAAGCCCAGCCAAGGTCAAACGACCAGCCGGTCCCGGGGATATGTACTTCCGTCGAAAAGCCGCTTTGCCGGTAGACAAAAAAGAAAACAACGGCAATGATGAGCTGGCCGATAAATTTTTGCCGGCTCGTCAACCCCAGGTTCCGCTTCATCACCACTTTGATCATATCGTCCAAAAAGCCGAGCACCCCGTAGCCAACCGTAACAAGCAGCAATAAATATGTTTCCACCGACAGGACGGACAATCTCGATGTCATCCATAACGTTGTCGCCACGATCGAAAGCAAAATCATAATGCCGCCCATTGTCGGGGTGCCCGATTTTTTTTGATGCGACTTCGGCCCTTCCTCGCGAATGCTTTGCCCAAATTTTAACCGCCGCAAAAACGGGATGAACAGCGGCGACAAAATGACGGTGACCAAAAAGGAAACAGCCATCGCAATGACAATTATTTGTTCTGGCATGAATCGTCACATCCTTTTGCCTGCCGCGCGTCCAGCCACCGTTTCTGCAACTCGGCGAGCCGGAGGGGGATTGCTTCATCAGCCGGGACATACTCCCCGCCTTCTTCCGGGAACGAAAACGAAAATTCCGTTCCCCGGCCGCCTTCCCGCAAATACCGCTCAAGCAGCGCGGCGGCCGCCGCAAGCGGCGACGGGACGAAAAAGAGCGGAAACTGATTAGGAATGTAGCGCGGCAACGGCTCTCCGATCGGCCAAAACGAAGCGATCGCCCCGTGCTCGATGGCCGTTTTCAACGTTTCCGCCGCATCTTCAAGCGGCACGAACAGCCCTTTTTTCACCTGTTCGGCCGGATTGACAAACACCGCGTGAAAACGAATCGTTTCGTCCACAATGCCGCGCGCTTCGTTCGCAATTTTCTGCACCATTCCGTACGTAACCATCGTCATGTTCTCTCCCTCACCGCCGCTCGGGCGACAGCGCGATCGTCAAACTCAATCACATTGCCGCCGATGATTTGGTACGTTTCATGCCCCTTACCGGCAATCAACACAACATCTCCTTCTTGCGCCTGCCGGATGGCGTAGCGGATCGCCTCTTCCCGGTCAGGAATCGTCACGTACCTTCCATCTTGATCACTTACCCCCGCTTCCATATCCCGCAAAATTTGCTGTGGGTCTTCCGAGCGCGGATTGTCGGAGGTGAACACGGCGACATCCGCGTGGCGCACCGCCACCTGCGCCATAAGCGGCCGCTTCGTCCGGTCGCGGTCGCCGCCGCAGCCAATGACGACATAGACGTTCCGCTTCGCAAATTGGCGCACCGTTTTTAGCGCGTTTTCCAAACTGTCCGGCGTATGGGCATAATCTACAATGATAGTAAAATTTTGCCCTTCATCGACCGTTTCAAACCGCCCGGACACCGGCTCGACATCCCTTAAAGCCGCCGCAATCGTTTCAAGCGAAAACCCGGAGGCAAGGCAGGCAGCGGCCGCCGCAAGCATGTTATAGACGTTGAACAAGCCGACGAGCTTCGTTTCCACCACTGCCGATCCGTGCGGCGTGCACAGCCGAAAGGCCATGCCGGACGGGGTCATGGCAATCTCTTCCGCCATCACATCGCTCTTCGTGCGAATACCGTAAGTGATGATTGGTGCTGCTGTCATATGTTTATAATATTGCGAAACAGGATCATCATGATTCAAAACGGCAAATTTCGGCCGCCGCTCGTCGTAGCGGTTGCCGAGCTGGGCAAACAACAGCCCTTTGGCGTTCCGATACTCGTCCATCGTTCCGTGATAGTCAAGATGATCTTGCGTCAAGTTCGTAAACACGGCCACATCGTAATCGCAGCCATGCACCCGTCCTTGGTGAAGGGCATGCGACGACACTTCCATGGCCGCAAACTCCACGCCCTCGTCGATCATCTGTTTAAACGTGCGTTGCAAGACGAGCGACTCCGGCGTCGTATTCGCCGCCGGGTAAGAACGGGCGCCGATTTTGATCCCGACCGTGCCGATCAGCCCCGTTTTTTTGCCGGCCTTTCTCGCGATCTGGTCAATGATATGAGTCGTCGTCGTTTTTCCGTTTGTGCCCGTCACGCCAATTAAATGAAGTCGATGGGTCGGGTGCCCGTAAAACGCATCAGCCAAAATCGCCATCGCCCGCCGGCTGTCCGGCACAAGGACAAGCGGCGCGTCCACCGCGAGCGGACGCTCAGCCACGACCGCCGCTGCTCCGCGCGCCACCGCTTGTTCCGCAAAGTCATGCCCGTCCACCGTAAATCCTTTAAGGCAAAAAAACAGCGAACCGGGCGTGACATGGCGCGAATCCATTTCGAGCGCGACGATATCCGGATTGCCCCCGCGATGCACCCAAAAACCGGGCAAGCGCGACAGCAACGTTTGCAATTTCATCCTTAGTCATCCCTTTCGCTTATAAATAGCTCGCCCTATGAGCGGACAGCGGAAAAAGGGGCGCAACCAACCCGATGAGTCATCGCATCGGCCGCCCCTTGCAAGATCGTTTACCGCTCCTCTGCCGCTTCGCGTTTCGCCAAATAAATGCGAATCGTCGAGCCTTCTTTTACTTTCACCCCGGGCTCCGGCGATTGTTCGACGATGACATCGCCCTCGCCACTAACATCTAATTTTAAGTCAAAAAACTGTTCTTGCAAATCTTTTTTTGTCAGTCCGATCAAATTCGGCACCTCAATGACTCTCGGCTCATCCCAGCCCCGTTCCTTCTCAAGTTGGTCTTTGCGCGGCTTCACGCCCATCACCCGCAGGCTGTCTTCTATGACCTTGCCAACGATCGGCGCCGCAACCGTGCCGCCGAATTGGACCGTGCCTTTCGGATTGTCAACAGCGACGTACACGACGAGCTGCGGGTCGTCCGCCGGCGCAAAACCGATGAACGACACGATATGGTTGTTTTGCAAATAGCGGCCGCCTTGCGCTTTTTGCGCCGTTCCGGTTTTCCCGCCGACGCGGTAGCCTTCGACATACGCCTTTTTCCCTGTGCCTTGGGCGACAACGCTCTCAAGCGCATAGCGGACTTGTTTCGACGTTTCCTCGGAAATGACGCGCCGTTTCGCCTTTGGTGTATTGCGGCGTACGACTTCCCCTGTTTCCGGGTCGACCCATTCTTTGGCGATGTACGGGGTGTATAGAGTGCCGCCGTTGATCGCGGCCGATACGGCGGCGACTTGCTGGATCGGCGTCACCGACACCCCTTGGCCGAACGCGGTCGTCGCCAATTCGACCGGCCCGACCCGCTTTAAGTCAAACAAAATGCCAGTCCCTTCCCCTTGCAGGTCAATGCCGGTTTTCTCACCGAAGCCAAACTGCTTAATATAACGAAACAGCGTTTCCTTTCCGAGCCGCTCCCCCAAAGCGACAAATCCCGGGTTGCACGAGTTTTGTACGACTTCCAAAAACGTTTGCTCCCCATGGCCGCCCTTTTTCCAGCAGCGGAGCGTAGCGCCGGCCACTTTAGCGTAGCCCGGATCAAAGAAGTGGTCTTTAAGGAGGTTGACTTTATGCTCCTCAAGCGCTGCAGCCAACGTAATGATTTTAAACGTCGACCCCGGTTCATACGTGCTCCAAATCGGCAAATTGCGGTTGTAAATTTCCGGAGGGACGCTGCGGTAATCGGCCGGGTCAAACGTCGGCCGGCTCGCCATCGCCAAAATTTCCCCCGTATTCGGGTTCATGGCAATGGCGATGATGCCGTCTGGATTGTATTTCGCCTCAGCAATATCGAGCTCCCGCTCTATGATCGTCTGAATGCGTGAGTCAATCGTGAGCACCAAGTTCAAGCCGTCGGTCGGCGGCGTATAGTCATCCGCCATATCGGGCATGCGCCGCCCTTTTGCATCGGAGTAAAACTGCACCGAACCGCGTTCTCCGCTCAGTTCTTTGTCATAATACAGTTCAAGCCCTGTGAGCCCTTGGTTGTCAATGCCAGTAAAGCCAAGCACATGCGATAAGTAGCTGCCAAACGGATAGTAGCGCTTCGTGTCTTCAGCAATGTACACCCCGTCCAAATCGAGCGCGCGCACGTCCGCCGCTTTCTCGTCGGAAATTTTCCGCCCTTCTTTCAAGCGGACGATCGAGGTGTTTTTTGTCATTTGTTTATAAACGGATTCGACCGAAGCGCCCAAAACCGCCGCCAGCTTTTCTGCCGCTTCCGCCGGATTTTTCACTTGCCGCGGGATGACATACACCGTCGGCGCGCTCATATTCGTCGCCAGCGGGACGCCGTTGCGGTCCAAAATTTCGCCGCGCTTCGGCTCAAATGGGATGTTCCGACCCCACAGCCCTTTCGCCCGTTCCGCTAATAGATCGCCGAGCCAAAATTGGACATAGCCGAGACGGAGATCGATAATGGCAAAAACCAAAACGCCGATCAAAAAGACGATCGTCAACCGTTTGCGCACGGTCACGTACGATACGCGCATATGGCGGAACCTCCTTCATGATGGGCTCGTTCCACTATATGCTTGTACGCCCCGTTATAGAACGGCAAAAAATCACTCGTGAGGCCCGGCCTCTTTCCGTTCAGCCGCCTCTTGTTCTTTCTTTGCCGCCGTTTCTTCCCACTGGCGCGGCGGAGCCAGTTCGACGATCAAATAATCCCCTTGCCGCACTCGCGCTCCCGGGCGGATGTTTTGGCTGACGACATAGCCGGTTCCTTTCGTGCTTGGCCGCAGGCCGAGTATATGAGCCACTTTCATGGCGTCCCGCAGCGAAAACCCGCGCAAGTCCGGCATCGTCGCCGCTCCATCCGTTTTCAACACGACCCGCTCGCCGGGAAGAAGACGATCTCCGCCGCGCGGAAGCTGCCGCTCAACGTACCGGCCGGTGCCGATGACGACCGGCACATAGCCGTTTTTCTTCAACTGCTCCGCCGCCGTGACGGCCGCCTCGCCGACCAGCGAATCGAGCGCGCGTTGCGCCGCTAGTTTCGTTTCCACCGATTTTTCTTTGCTCGGTTCAATATGCAAATATTGCAGGCTGCTTTTCATCACCGTTGTAAAAATTTGCGAAACAGGCGCCGCTCCGGTTTCCGTCACATCCAACCGCGGCTGCTGAACAGCTACATACATGAGAAGGCGCGGATCATCCGCCGGCGCCATGCCTAAAAACGAGAAAATATAATTTTCCCGTCCGGTCAAATAGCCGCCGGAAGCGGATGGAATTTGCGCCGTCCCCGTTTTGCCGGCGACGCGGTAGCCGTCAATTTGGTACGGGCGGCCGGTGCCGTGCTCTGAGGTGACAACCGTTTCCAAAATTTCCCGAACCTTCCGCGCCGTTTCAGCCGTAATCGGTTCACCGACGACAGTCGGCTCGTGGTCGAGAACGACTTTGCCGCTGTCTGGATCGACCACCTTTTCAATGACGTACGGCTTCATCATTTTTCCGTCGTTGGCGATCGCTGTCGCCGCCTGGATTTGCTGAATCGGGGTCACTGACGTCCCTTGCCCGAACCCGGTCGTAATCCGTTCGATCGGATAACGGTAACGAATTTGCCCTATCGCCTCATTCGGCAAATCAATGCCCGTTTTCTGATCGAAATGGAAACGATGCAAATACTGCAAAAACCGGTCTTCCCCGAGCTTTTCTTTCACCAAAATGGAAAAAGCGACGTTCGAAGAGCGCTGCACCCCTTCATTGAACGTAATCGTCCCCCAACCGACATCGTTATGGTCGCGGATGGTGTTCGGCCCGACTTTGTATGAGCCGGAACGGTACGTTTCATTGCCGTTGTACACTCCTTCATTAATGGCGGCAGCAAGCGTAAACACCTTCATCGTCGACCCCGGCTCATACGGGTAGGAAATAGCGTCATTTAAAAAGTTCGCAATATCGCGTTTGTTCGGGTCAAAACTCGGGCGAGTCGCCATCGCTAAAATTTTTCCTGTTTTCGGATCAGCCACGATGGCGATGATCTTTTTCGGCTTGTACTGCTTTTCTACGCCGTTCATGGCGTCTTCCAAAAACGTCTGGATTTTCGCGTCAATCGTTAAATACACGTTCGCGCCGTTGTCCGGCTTTGCAATCGTGCGCTCTCTCGCCTCCGGCAGACGGAACCCCTTCGCATCGCTGGCAAACGACACATAGCCGTCTTTTTCGCGCAAATAACGGTCAAGCGATTTTTCTACTCCCATTTTGCCGACCGTTTCGTTTTTCGCATTTTTTTGCGCGTAGCCGATGACGTGCGAGGCGAACACGCCATTCGGGTAAAACCGGGCAGTGTCGCGGGTAAAGATGATGCCCGGCAAATGGAGCGCTTCAATTTTCCGCTTCAGCTCGAAGCTGATATTGCGGCCATAGGAGCCGAACTCGACTTGTTTCGCCTTTTTGGTCAAAATGCGCTCCATTTGCTCGACGTCCATGCCAAGCAGCGGAGCGAGCTTTTCCGCTGTTTCCTCTGGATCGGCGACACGGCGCGGATCATCCGGGTCCACAATGGCGGCGACTGTATACGACGGCACGTCTTGGGCTAAAATGGCGCCGTTGCGGTCAAAAATCGTCCCGCGTTTCGCTTCAATCGTGCGCGTCTGCTTATGCTGCTGCTGCGCGATCTCCGCCAG
The DNA here is from genome assembly GCF_002809985.1 of Geobacillus sp. WSUCF-018B. Taxonomy (NCBI): domain Bacteria; kingdom Bacillati; phylum Bacillota; class Bacilli; order Caryophanales; family Anoxybacillaceae; genus Geobacillus; species Geobacillus sp. WSUCF-018B. The sequence goes on along the minus strand of NZ_PIJF01000003.1, from coordinate 52,417 downwards.
CGCTTCGCCTTCCGCTTTTCCCGTCCACTGCACTTGCACAAAGCGGGCAAACAAAAGAAAAAAGGCAAAGCTGAACACGCAAAACAAAATAAACGCCCCGCGATGGGTGTTGCGATGCTTTTTTGCCTCCATCGCCCATCAGTCCTGTACGACTTTGACGTGGTTTTCGTTGAGCGACAAACCGAGCTCTTTCGCCTTTTGCAAAATGCGCTCGTACGCGCTCAGCCGCTGCACTTCGACGTACAAGTCATTATTTTCTTTCTTTTGTTCATCAATGGCCGATTCCAACTTTTGGACATCTTTATTAAGCTCATAAATTTGCACTTGGGTTGAGACGGTATGGACCGCCGCGTAAAAGACAAACAGCAAAAACGAAACGATCAACAGCTTCTCAGCCAGCGTCAGCCGAAGGCGCCGTTTTCGCTGCGGCTTCTGGCTCGGCGGCGCGGCCGGATGCTTTTGTTCGCGTGCTACTTTGACTGCCAAATGGTTCACAGCGTTTCCCTCCTGTTTCTCCTCACCTATTTTCTCAGCCGCGCGGCAGTTTTTCAGCAATGCGGAGTTTGGCTGAACGGGCGCGGCGGTTCCGTTCCACCTCTTCAGCAGAAGGAACGACCGGTTTTTTTGTAATAATTTTCAACACAGGGCGGTAGTCATTGGGGGGAACTGGAAGCCCTGGAGGCAATGGCGGGTTCTCGCTTGCTTTTTTAAACGTCTCCTTGCAAATGCGGTCTTCGAGCGAATGAAACGTAATGACGCTCACCCGTCCTCCCGGCGCCAACAAGTCAATCGCCTGCTCAAGCGCTTCGCGAAACGCCTCGAGCTCATCGTTGACTGCGATGCGGAGCGCCTGGAAAATGCGTTTGGCCGGATGTCCGCCGCTGCGGCGCGCCGGCGCTGGAATCGCCTCCTTAATGACCTCAACGAGCTCCCCGGTCGTTTCAATCGGCTTCTCGCGCCGCACCTCCTCGATTTTGCGCGCCACTTGCTTTGAAAATTTTTCTTCGCCGTACCGGAAAAAAATGCGCACAAGCTCCTCATATGGCCAACGGTTGACGATCTCCGCCGCCGTCAGCTGCTGCTTGCGGTCCATCCTCATGTCAAGCGGCGCGTCGTGCTGGTAGCTGAAGCCGCGCTCCGGCTCATCGAGCTGCGGCGATGAAACGCCCAAATCAAACAGCACGCCGTCGACGGCAGCGACGCCGCGGGCGGAAAGCTCCTCTTGCAAAAACCGGAAGTTGCGGTGCACAAACTGCACTTGCTGGCCATAACGGGCGAGCCGTTCACGCGCATACGAAATGGCGGTTTCGTCTTGATCAAAGGCAAACAGCTTTCCGCGCTTTGAGAGGCGGGAAAGCAAATAGTCGCTATGACCGCCGCCGCCCAACGTACAATCGACATAGACGCCGTCCGGGCGGATGTTCAGTCCGTCAACCGCTTCTTTTAACAGCACCGTTGTATGTTCAAACACATGTCCACCACCTTTGCTGCTTCCAAACGCTGCTTCCTTATTATATCGCAAAGACGGACAAAATTTTAGCTTTTTTTGTAAAAAAACGTCCCTTTTTGTTTATTTTTGTCGGACATCCCCAGATGGAGCCATTAGTTCCAACCTCCTTTTACTTTTATTTCCAAACCTGTGGCGATTGTTTTGTTACTATTTCATTCCACAAAAAAAAAATCCTGCTCGAAACAGGATTTTTCTTTTCGACTTTTTCTTTGAAAAAGCTTTATATATATACAATTTTATGCATTCCGTTTCCAGGGGCGTCGATCAGCGAAAGTTTTTTTACAAAATCAAATCCGTAACGATTCACGTAGTAAAACACGTTCCAAACCCGTTCCTGAGGCGCTCCGTTCGGCCGCAGCGCCGTTTCGACGCGCCAAAACTTGCGCCATGTCGTCTCATGTTTGCGCAAAAGCGCCCGCTCCAACGTTTGCTGAAGAAACTCGATTTGTGACTGAATGATGGCAGCATTTTTCGCCACCAATCCTTCCAATCCGCGGTCAATCTCCATGCCAAGCGCGCGCAGCGGCTGATGCGCCGCCTCGATGTCGGCTTTCGCTTTCTCAAACGCCTTGGCAAGCGGAACTTCAGCCGTCTCCTTCCGCCATCGCTCCTTGGCCGCTTCGAGCCGCCCGGCCAATACGTCGGCGGCTTCGAGACCGAGATCAGCGAGATCGGTTTGCAGCGAACGGCCGACGATCGTCGCCTGCAGGCGCGGCGCCACCGGCGGCATTTCGAATCCGAACAGCGAAAACGCCTCCTTCAACTCCGCCCAATAGGCGATTTCTCCCGGGCCGGCGACAAAAGCGAGCGTCGGCAGCAAATACTCTTGCATAAGCGGACGAGTGACAACATTGTTGCTTAAACAGTGCGGCTTCGTCTCGGCAAGCTCAAGCAGCTGCTGTTTCGCAAAGACGATATGCCCGGCCTTGTCGCGGAACGCGCCGCGCTCTTCGTCATAGTGCAAAAGCAGGCGCTCATGGCCGTTGTAATAAAACAAGTTGGCCGCGTTGGGCGCTATCTCAATGAGCGGCGCATACCCGAGCGCGCGCAGCGCCTCTTGCTGCGCCAACACGGCCGATGTCACGCTGCGATGGCGGTCAATGAGCGCGGCGAAAAAACGGCGCTCAAGAAGGCGCACCGCCGCATCGCCGGCATTCAAGACAACCAATCCGTCAGCAGCAAACAGGCGCAAGACAATCGCCGCAAAAAAGTCGACAAACGTGCGCGCCTCATCCAAACATGTCTTGAGAAAGGAAAGCAGTTCGTTCGTCGCGTCCGTCTCCCCGTACGTTTTCACGACACGTTCGATCCACGCGCCGGCAAGCTCATGATCAAGCGGGACGTCGGCTGCCATCCGCCTTTCCTTCCGCTTGTGCGGATATAGCGCTTTCCTCACTTCGCCGCCCTCTACCACATACACATGGTCGATTTCCGCGATGTCATGATCCTCGCCGGCGATCCAAAACAGCGGCACGACCGGCACGCCAAGCTTCCGTTCCTGTTCTTTGGCGAGCTGGATGATGGTGATGATTTTATAGATCGTATAAAGCGGACCGGTCAACAGCCCGGCTTGCTGTCCGCCGACAACAACGACGCTGTTCTCCTGCCGCAGCTTGTCGATATTGTGCATCGTCGCCCTGCTTGCCGAGAACCGACGGTGATAGGCGTCTAAATAATCGGCAAGCCCGCTCCGGTCGTATGTCCGTTTTTGCAAATGAGACAACCGGCGGCGAAACGCCTGATCATCAGCCCAAACGTAGTCAAACCCTTTCTCAGCCGGAAACGCGCCGGTTATGTAATCGGCCGCCAGCTTTGTCGCCGCCGGCAGCGGAATTTCGTGAACCTCCATGGCGAAAACTCCCTTTCTTATGTATTCTTTCATGAGTATAGCACGTTCGGCGCCAAGAGGAAAAAATGATTGCTCAAAGGACGGCAGCGATGCGCGCCATCATGCCATAGACGAGCAGGCCGGCGTAAAGGGACGCAAAAATGAGAAAACTGGCCCGCCAAAATAGACGAAACACCGCCGCCAGGTGAAAATCCGCCTTTTTCCGCCAGTAGCCGAGTGCGATGGCGGCGTGCAATCCGAGCAAAAAGAGAAGAAGATGGACAAAATATGACTTTCCGAACAGCACGGCAAGCAAAAAATAGACGGCGGCGATGAAAAATGCGGTCGCCGCGTTGACCGCCGCGTAAAACGCCGCCCGTTTCCGCCCGCCAAACAGGCGCATGGCCGCATAGACGAGCCAAAACAGCAGCAGCGGCAGTGTGACGAATGTCGCCAACACCGGCGCGAGCCAGTCACCCATCGCGGCTCCCCCCTTCCTTCCCTTTCAGCGCGCAATACACAAAGCGGACGAGCGGCAACGCAACGCCGCGCGCTTCCCCTTGCTTCAGCACATAGCCTAAAATGGCGTCAATTTCCGTCCGACGCCCGTTTGCCACATCCATATACATCGACGAATAATTGTCCGCCGTGTTCCGGCATATATGAACGATCCGCTCCCACGCCCGTCCGACGTCACGAAGCGGCAACACCCGCCGCACTTCATCAAACAGCTGCGCCATCATGTCCCGATACGGCGCCACCTCAAGAAGCTCGCCGTTTTTCACTTGCAACAGCGCCGTCAACGGGTTGATGACCGCATTGACGACAAGTTTGTCGACAAGAATGCGCTCCCAATCGTCCGCCCATTCAATGGGAAACTCTCGATCTCTAGCCAGCCCGGCGGCCGCAGCAGGCGACCCATAGAAGGGGGCAAGCGTCAGTTTGCCGGCGCCTGTGTGCGCAACCGTCCGATCGTCAAGCTTGAACGCGCCGTGCTCCACAACGCCGACGACGATGTTTTTGTCAGCAAAAACAGACAGCTGTTCGAGATGGCTCATCCCGTTTTGCAAAAAAACAATCGTGCCGACGCGGCGGAACGAATCACGCTGGGAGCAGACATCCGCCACATCATATTGTTTAACCGTCACAAACACAAGCGGCTCAATGAGTTCCGTCCCGGCAAACGGCCTTGCTTGAACGGCAGTCTCCGTTGTTTTTCCTTCTTTTTTCAGGGCGACGCCGCATTCAGCAAGCTGCCTCGCCTGAGACAAGCGCCTTGTATACACCGTGACCTTATGGCGCCGCCCGAGATAAGCGGCAAGAAGCAGGCCGACCGCCCCGCCGCCGACAATGCCAATGTTCACATGTCTCCCCCGCCTTCCCGCCAAATTGCGTTAGCCTTATTTTAGCAAATGTCCCCGTCATCCGTTAAGAAAAAAAAGCCGGCCCAAAGGCCAGCTTTTATCCTTCCCCGACGCGCTCAGCCGCCGGCTCCGTTTGTTTTTCGGCGCCCGCCACTATTTTCCGCGCCCGCTCCATAATGGCGAGCAACGTTTTATACTCCTCTTGGACGGCCGCCAGCTGCTTTTGCAACGCTTCCTTTTCCATTTGCAGCTTTGTCACCATTTGTTGCAGCTGCTCCATATCGTTTTTTAACGCCCGATTTTCATCCGCTGTCCGCCGGGCGTCGCGCGCTTTTTGCCCTTCCGCTTGCAAAAAAGCGAGCACTTCCGTCCATGACAGTTTGCTCTCTGCTGCCGCTTCCATCTCCGTTTGTCCCCCGCCTTCTTTTACCGATGCCGCCTCTTTTTTTCGCGTTTTCCGTTCTTGCTTTGCCTGTTCAATTTCCTCTTTATACTGCTTGCGAACGTACGAATTCCAGCGGAACCCGCACGCTGCCGCTGTCCGCGACAAGCGCCGCCCCACCTCAGCAAACGCTTCTAGCTGGGTGCCGCCCTCGCGAATATATTGAAGCACAACGTTGGCCAACAGTTCATCTTCCTCTTTCGTCCAAGCGTCCTGGCGTACTCCGGTCATCTCCCTTCCCTCCTCATCGCCGCTTTGTCATTATATGTATGCGGCTAATAGAAACAGTAGAAGGAAAAAATTACTGTTTGCGAAAAAAAGGACGCAACGCCTGTTCATGTTCAACCGACCCCCATAGTGCGGCGCAGCGGTCGATTTCAGCGAAAAATTGCTCACGAAACCAAGCTGTTCGCCATTTTTCGCCCGCTGCCGCCTTATAGGCTTCTAAAACAGCGAGCGACCGCGCGGCATAAAGGGCGAGCCGCGCCTGCCATTGCTCGCGCCAGTGGTCAGCCGCCAAGACCGCATCAGCCCACCCGCACGCTTCCATATCTTCCGCTGTCATCGGTTCAGCGCGCAGCAATAGATCGAGGGCCCGCGCGTACGGCAGTTTGCCGAACAGCATCGAGGCGCCGCCCCAGCCGGTTGTGATGCCGAGCCGCCCTTGAATGAACCCGATTCGGCTTCCTTCTTTGACAAAACGGAAATCGCAGGCCGTCGCCAGCTCGCAGCCCCCTCCCATCGCGGCGCCATTGACGAGCGCGGCCGTCGGTTTCGGAAACGTCAGCAGCCGGTAGAGCACCTCCCCCATGCGCGTCAGCATCTGTTTCGCCTCAGCGCCGCGCAAAGGCCCGAACTCGTGTAAATCGCCGCCCGAGCAAAAAGCCTCATCGCCAGCGCCCGTGATGGCAAATATTTTGACCCGCTCATCCGCTTCCGCCTCGCTCAGCGCTCCCTCAAGCGCCTCCATCACTGCAAAATTGACTGCATTCCGTTTTTCGGGACGGCAAATCGTAAACAAGGCGACGCCGTCACGCTGCTCCATCATCGCTTCCATCAGCACTCCTCCTTTATTTTATGACAATTGGTCATCGTCCCCCCTTTTTCCTGCCAGCAGCGAAAAAAACAAACGCGTGGACGTACGTTGTCGATTGTTCACTGCCAATAAAAAAGGCTGCCCGCTTTTCGGACAGCCTGTCGCTTGATGTCGGCCATTATTTGTTGACGACATCTCTTCCTTTGTACGTACCGCATGCTTTGCAGACGCGGTGCGCCAATTTCCATTCGCCGCAGTTCGGGCATTGCACCATGCCCGGCACTTGCAGTTTAAAGTGTGTACGGCGCAGTCGTTTTCTCGTTTTCGATGTTCTTCTAAAAGGTACTGCCATCGTTTTCCACCTCCTTGTCCGGCACATTCAGCGTATCGCTGCCGACGGGCAGCCGCTTGTTCAAGGCAGTCCGCCGGCAGGCAAGGCAGCTGCCGGACGGTGCGCGTTCTGGTCGGCGCCATCGGCCGGCAACGCCGGTCAGCCATCAGTTTCTTTCGTTCCATCAAAAAACTTAGCCAATCCTGCCAGACGAGGGTCGACCTTGTTCGCCGCCCGCTCTTCCAGCGTTTTTTCCCATTGTTCTTCCGTGAGAACGTCCCATCCTTCCCCGTGTTGCGGCGCCCCGTCAGCCCCCGGGTTGTCGGCGATGAGCTGCAACGGGATTTCAAGCAGGATGAGCTCGCGAATAATTGGGTTTAAATCAACCGTGTTTCCAGTTACGATATGGGTGTCTTCATCCGTTTCAGCGACGTCGCCGCCATCAACAAAAAACGTTTCCGTCGTCTTGATGGAAAACGGGTGTGTCACGTCCACGAGCGTCCGCGAACACGGCAATACCATCGTTCCTGACAGCGTCAAATGAAATGTAAACTTTGTCGAACCGACGTCCGCTTTCCCTTGAACGCGGACAAGCGAAATATCGCGGATCAACGTGTCGATTTGTTTCAAATCAGACACGTCAACCGTCTCGTCAATCGCCATTTCCTTGTGCTGAAAACGGCGAAGCTGTTGAACCGTCCATTTCATACAATCACCTCAAGGCAACGAGTAAAATTATACGTTCCGTTTCTATTTTTGTCAATGTTTTTTCTTTACAACCATCCGGACGCCTGAAAAAAGAAGAGGCAACAGGAAAGGCATACTTCCATTATTTCTAAATCCTGTTACTTGCATGCACATATGCCTCCGGCGGCTCGACGCGTTCCGCCAAAACCGGACGACAACATCACGACGCCCTTCCTAGGTTGATCTTTGCCGCCGCATGTTCCATACTAGATGAGAGACAGGAGGTGCGCTTATGACGAGCCATCGTTTCAGCGCCGAGCGACGTCCGTTCCATGGGGGGAAGCGGCCATGAAAGCTGTTGGCGTGATCGTCGAGTACAATCCATTTCATAACGGCCATCGATATCACTTGCAAGAGACGCGTGAAAAGACAGGAGCGGACTGCCTCGTCGCCGTCATGAGCGGAAATTTTCTGCAACGCGGCGAGCCGGCCATTGTTTCAAAATGGGCGCGGGCCAAAATGGCGCTGGCAGCCGGCGTCGATCTCGTCATTGAACTGCCATATGCCTTCGCCGTTCAGGCGGCGGAGCGATTTGCCGATGGAGCGGTGCGGCTGCTCGATGCCCTCGGCTGCGAAGAGCTTTGCTTTGGGAGCGAATCCGGCGACATTGCTGCTTTTTTAGCCGCCGCGAAGACGTTGTTTGCGCAAAAAGAGGAGTTTGACGCCCTCGTCCGCGCCGAACTTCAGCGTGGGCAAAGCTTTCCGAAAGCGAATGCCAAGGCGTGGGATCAGCTCCGCTCCGTCCCGCTTGATTTGGCGCAGCCAAACAACGTGCTCGGATTAGCCTACGTGAAAGCCATTTGGCGGCACAAGCTCTCCATCATGCCGCGCACGATTCCCCGCCTCGCCGCTGGCTATCATGACGAGTCGTTTTCCCATCCATCGATCGCCAGCGCCACAAGCGTGCGAAAGACGCTGCGACAAACTGGGCAGCTTGCGTCGATTGCGCCATACGTCCCTCCAACGACGCTCGAGCAGCTGCGCCAATATCGGCAAACGTATGGGCGCTGGCATGATTGGGAAGCGTATTTTCCGCTCTTGAAGTATCGGCTGCTGACGGCAACCAAGGAGGAACTGCGCCGCACGGCCGGAATCGAGGAAGGCGTGGAGCACCGGTTAAAGGAAAAAATTACCGTTGCCGAAACGTTCGCTTCTTTCATCGCCGCCGTCAAAACGAAACGGTACACGTGGACAAGGCTGCAGCGAATGTGCGCGCACGTGCTGACCAACTTCACAAAGGAAGAACAAACGAAGACATCCGATCCCACATACATCAGGCTGCTCGGCATGAGCGAAACCGGCCGCCGCTACTTGCAGCGGGTGAAAAAAGAGCTGGCGCTGCCGCTGATTACGAAAGCGGCTAAATTGAACGGCGATCCGCTTTACGAGCAAGAAAAAAGGGCGGCCGCCGTCTATGCAGCCGCCCTTCCTGAGCCGCTGTACAGCGCCGCGCTCAAAGAAGAATACGCAACGACCCCCATTTACGCTTCCGGCATGGAGCGCAAATAACGGATCGCATCTTCAAACGTATCGACCGGGACGATTTTCATGTTCGTCCCGATTTTTTTCGCGGTCTGCACCGCCTCCCGGTAGTTCGATGACGGGGAGCCATGTTCATTCGGAGCGAAAAACACTTCCGCGCCCGCGCGGTCAGCGGCCACGACTTTTTGTGAAACACCGCCGATCGGGCCGACTTGCCCATGAATGTCGATCGTTCCGGTGCCGGCAATGTTATGGCCTTTCGTCATATCTTCTTCAACGAGCTGATTGTAAATTTCAAGCGAAAACATCAGCCCCGCCGACGGACCGCCGATCTGTTCCGAGTCAACGTCAACCGGCGGGTCGGTGCGGACGTCATAATCGGTCATGAGCGTCACCCCAAGGCCGATTTGGTTTGGATGGTGCGGGAACGGCTTCAGCCGGAGCTCGACCTCCCGCCGCTCCCCCTCGCGGACAAACGCGATGCGGACGCGGTCTCCCTCTTTTTTCTTCCGAATGTAGTCGATGATTTGCTCCGACGTTGTCAACGGCCGGCCGTCGACCGCGGCGAGGCGGTCGCCGGCCTGCAAGCGTCCCTCCGCCGGCATGTCAGGGAGAACGTTCATCACATACACACCTTTCGGCTCATATGAAACCGGCTTTCCAGCGTGCCGGTAAGCGACGACAATCGCCGCTTCCTTTGACTGTTCCATCAGTTCTAGCTGACGCATCGTATATTCTTTGTCGCTTTCCCCTTCCTGTTTAATCTCTTCAACCGGATGCAGCTCATAAAACGGGCGGATATGGGCGAGCAAGTACGCGATGACGTTCGCCCGCCCCATGCGGACCGTCGTCAACATGAACGCCCCCGCATCGCGGTCGCCGTGCTCGACATGAACAAGCGGCGTTAACTTTTGCGCGCTTCCCGGCATCGTCACGTAATACGGCAATTTCATAAAAATAAGCAAAACGGCAAGGACGGCGCCAAAGAAAAACGCCGCTATATACGTCCGTTTCTTCATTGGTGCTTTGGCTCCTTCCACTGTTCAATCGCTTGGCGGATCGCCCCGGCTTGTTTCCGCGCTTCCTCTTCGCCGCGGGCAATAATGTCTTCGATATGGGTGAACGCCCGCGAGCTGTATTGCTCTACGCGCGGCCGGATCATCACGTCCGAGGCGAGTTCCCGATGGGCGACGAGCTCGGCTTGCAAAATATCAAGGCTCTGCCAAATGACATCCACAATCGAGGCAATTTCCGCCTCTTTGTTCAACGGGGCGACATCGACCGCGATGACAAGATCAGCCCCCATCGCCCGAACGACCGATACCGGCACGCGGTCCACGACACCGCCATCAACAAGCAGCCGCCCGTCCACCGCCGCGGGCACAAAAATGCCGGGGATCGAGATGCTCGCCCGCACAGCCTGGGCCGCATCCCCTTGCCGAAACACGACTTTTTCCCCCGTCTGCAAATCAGCGGCGATGACCGCCACCGGCGGAGAAAGCTCTTCAATCCGCCTCCCTTTCGTCAACAAACGAATGAATTCGGTGATGCGCTCACCGGCGATCAGCCCCATTTTCGGCACCGTCCAATCGAGAAAATCGTTGCGCCGGAACGACTTGGCGAGCCGATAAAGGCGGCTGAGGCCGTGGCCGCTCGCATAAAGGACAGCCACAAGCGCGCCGATGCTGCTGCCGGCCAAATAAGAAATAGGGATTCCTTCCTCCTCCAGCACTTTCAATACGCCGAGGTGAGCAAATCCGCGCGCGCCCCCTGACCCGAGCGCCAATCCGATCTTCGGCGGCACGATTCTCCCCCCTTTGCTGCGGCGCTCCCTCGCTTTCATCTTATGGTCTAAACCGCCCCCCTATGCTCGTATATTAGGTTATATGAGGTTGTACCGCGCAAGGCCGCACGGCAAAAAAAAGGGGGGGAGAACATTGAAGCGAAACTGGGGAGCGAAACTGAAAACGGCGCTGCTCGCTTCCGCTGTGACGTTATTCGCCTTTTCGCTCATTTGTTATCCAAAACAGTCGCTCCAAGCATCCATTCGCGGGTTAAATATGTGGTGGGAAGTCGTGTTCCCGTCGCTCCTGCCGTTTTTCATTGTCTCGGAGCTGCTCATCAGCTTTGGCGTCGTTAGCTTTCTCGGCGTCTTGCTGGAGCCGCTGATGCGCCCGCTTTTTCGCGTCCCAGGCGTCGGCGGGTTTGCCTGGGCGATGGGGATGGCATCCGGCTACCCGTCGGGGGCGAAGCTGACCGCCCGCCTGTATCAAGAAAAACAACTGTCGACCATCGAGGCCGAGCGGCTCTCTTCGTTCACCAATTCTTCCAACCCGCTATTTATATTTGGGGCTGTTTCAGCTGGGTTTTTTAACAATCCGCAGCTTGGTTTGTTGCTGGCCGCCTCCCATTATTTAGGGAACATTGCCGTCGGACTAGTGATGCGCTTTCACGGCATCCGGAAAGAACGGGGGCAGCCGAAGCGGCGGCCGCGCTCATTTTCGCTCCCGTATGCGCTGCGCACGCTCCACAAAACGCGGCTGAAGAATGAACAGCCGCTTGGCAAGCTGCTCGGCGATGCCGTCCGCTCTTCCGTTCAAACGTTGTTGATGATCGGCGGCTTTATTATTCTCTTTTCCGTCGTCAACCAATTGTTGTATATGATGCACTTGACCGAACAGCTCGCCCCCTTGCTGCGCCAGCTGCTCCGGCTCGTCCAGCTTCCGGAGCAGCTTGATATTCCGATTTTTTCCGGGTTGTTTGAAATTACGCTCGGCAGCCAAATGATCAGCCAGACAGATGAAGCCGAGCTGCTGGAAAAGGCGGTGGCCGTCAGCTTCGTCTTGGCTTTCGGTGGCTTTTCCGTTCAAGCGCAAGTGGCCAGCATTCTCGCTGAGGCCAACATCCGCTTTCAACCGTTTTTCATCGCCCGTTTTCTGCATGGAGTTTTTGCGGCTTCATTTACATATTTGCTTTGGGAGCCGTTGTACCTTCGGGCGGCAGGCAACGAAACCGGCAACATTCCGGTGTTTTGGCACGCCGCCGCAGAGAGCGTCTGGCACGAAAGATGGCAATGGCTGCAGCACTATGGGCCGCTGGCCACGATGCTGTTTCTGTGCCTTTATATATGGCTCGCCGCCAACGCAAGCAACAAAACGCGCGGACGCTTGTGACTGCCCGCGCTGCCGGCCCCGCGGCGCCATCCGGCCGCCGGGGCGGCTCTCGATGCTTTTGCATCCCGCTTCTCCGCCGGCAAAATAAGGGATCGGCGGATCGGTTCCGCCCTTGGACAGAACAGCCTTTTCCTAGCCGTCAATCGGCGGCCATCGAGGCGAATTTCCGCTTCAGGGCCGCCTCGACAACCGGCGGCACAAGTTCGGAGATGTCGCCGTTATATTTAGCGACCTCCTTGACGATGCTTGAACTCAAAAACGCATACTGGCTGTTCGTCATCATAAAAAACGTTTCAATGTTCTCGTCCAAGACGCGGTTCATCGATGTAATTTGCATTTCATACTCGAAGTCAGACACCGCGCGCAAACCGCGCAAAATGGCGTTGGCGTTTTTGCTGCGGGCATAGTCGACAAGCAGGCCGTGAAACGATTCGACATGCACGTTTTCTAGCGTCCGCGTCACCTCGCGCAGCAGCTCCATCCGCTCCTCAACCGTAAACAGCGGCTTTTTCGAGGAATTGTTTAACACCGCCACATAAACTTTGTCAAATACTTTTGCCCCCCGTTTGATAATATCCAAATGCCCGTATGTCACCGGATCAAAGCTCCCCGGGCAAACGGCAATGCTCGCCATCGCGTTCGTCCCCTTTCTGTTCGTCAGTCCGGCGGTAAATAGTGACGCCGGTGATGCCGTATGTTTCCCGCTTCCACTGCTTCAAGCGGCCGACTTCTTCCGGCAGCTCGGCCTCAGCCAAATGTTCGGCAACGACAACGCCATCGTCCTCCAACAAATCGTGGCTGGCGATAAACGATAACAGCGCCGGCCACTTTTTCTCCTTGTACGGAGGATCGAGAAAGATGACGGAAAAGCGCAGGCCTCGCTTCGCCACCGCCCTCAACGCCCGCTCGGCGTCGTTGCGGTAAATTTCCGCCCGGCGCTCAAGTCCACAGGCGGCAACGTTTTTTCGGACCGTCTGCACGGCCTTTCCGTCATGATCGACGAAAATGACGCGCTCAAGCCCGCGGCTGAGCGCTTCGATGCCCAAGCCGCCGCTGCCGGCGAACAAATCGAGGCCGATGCCGCCGGCGAAATACGGGCCGATCATATTAAAAACCGCTTCTTTCACCTTGTCGGTCGTCGGCCGCGTCGACAATCCTGGAACCGCTTGCAGATGCCGGCCTTTGCATGTTCCGGAAATGACTCTCATTGCGTTCACCTAATTCGTTGTTTTCATGGTCGTCTTATCATGTTTATTATAGTCAAACTTGAGAATTTTTCATAGCCGCGTGTATAGAAATCAGAAAACCGTCCATAATGAGTAATGGCAACACCGTAGATGGCGTTGTTGCCAATGACGGAGAAGACTTACGTTTCCCCATAAGTTCTTCCTCCGGTTTCTCCTCTCCCTTTTCTTTTTCTTTCCGTTCCCTGTTCCGCCCCGCGCGGAGGCAAGGAATTGGAAAGGGCCTTGCGGATCCGTTTGTCCGCAAGGTTTTTTTTTTGATTGCAATTTCTGCAATGGACCGGTAAAGTTATGAATGGACGATGATCGCAAGGAGGACCGTACATGATCCAGCGTTTTATCGAACTTGGCGAAGGCTATTCCGATATATATGAGCTGATGGAGCTGGCGCGCGCCAACCGCCACCGTTTATCCGGCTTTTTTGCTTTCCATACGGTGAAAAAAGGCCAGGCGGTCGTCTCCTTGGTTGTTGTGCTCCACCCAACCGACCCGGGCGACTTTCAACCGCTTTACATTTGCCGTGAAGGTGTTCCCGATCCCTCCGTCAAACCGAACAAACGGTACGATTTGTTTGCGGAAACCGCGAAAGAGCTTGGCTTTGGCGTCATCCATCTCGACGTCAAGCCGTCAACGATGTTCGCGGAACTCGACTTATATTATCAGCACTTAATCGGCATTATGCGAATGAACCGCTTCATCCCGCCGCTCCAATAGCCAAAAAAAGAGCAGGGCTAAGGCCCGCTCTTTTCTTTCATCCAAGCGAATACGGGGAGTCTTTCTCTTTCTCCCCTTTCGATTCAAACTCCAGCTTTAAAAACGGACGATACGACGGCTCAACGCGTTTGACGAACGGGAGCGCCGCCAGTTTTTTCATCACATGGTCGACTTGCTCCATGTCGCAGTACAGAACGGCATATTTCAGCCGCTTTGAAATATAGTGAATGTTGCCGAATTTGCGCAGCTGCTTCCCGTATTTCAATGAATGAAGCCAAACGATAATCCCTTGCCGTTTTGGAAACATAGTCCTTTCCCCTTTTTTCTATGCTCGGCAGCCGCAGCCTCCGCCGGATCTGCAGCCGCCGGAACAGCCGGCTGACAGGAAGTACGGGTTCCCGGTCGGCACTTTGACATGTTCCGAGACAGCCTTGCCGATCAACACGCTAATGTCATCAAGCAGCTGTTGCAGCGCTTTTTCCGACTCTTTAAAGGCGGCCACCGTCTCATGCAAATCAAGCTCCCGTTTCGCCTCACGCACTTCTTTCATCACGTTGCGGTAATCGGGATGGTATTTGCCGAAGCGCTGCACCTCCTCATACCGCTCTTTCAGCTTGACGAAACGGGCGATCAGCTGCTGAGCGCGGCGGTCTTGTTTGAGCCGCCGAAACGCGCGGCGGTATTCATCCGCCACCTCCGACTCGACAACCATTTTCGCCAACGATTCTGCTTTATCCAAAATCTCGATGCGCTCGAGAGTAGCGATCCTCACAAATATAGCACCTCCATCTTTCATCATACCATGAATAAAAGGAAAATGGAAAGGGAGGAGATCATGAAGGAAAAGAAGAGCGCAAAAAAAAAGACTATCCGAAGGCAGAAAGAGACTCTGCCGGATAGCCTTGTCTCCTGTCGAGCTTTACGGGATCGTCACTTCAAATTCATGCATCATGCCGGTCATCTTTCCATCGTTATAGACGAGCTCAAGGCGGATCATATGCTTTCCGCTTGGCAGGCCGCGCACGATAAAGGCGGCCGTATACACTTCCGTCATTTTCTGTCCATTGAGATACACGTTGATATGGCCGCCCCCCTCTCCTTTGCGAAACGGAAATTGCGCGGCCAAACATTCCACGAGCACGTCATGCCCTTTCACTTCATATTTGACATGCCATGGGTGA
Source organism: Geobacillus sp. WSUCF-018B (assembly GCF_002809985.1). Taxonomy (NCBI): domain Bacteria; kingdom Bacillati; phylum Bacillota; class Bacilli; order Caryophanales; family Anoxybacillaceae; genus Geobacillus; species Geobacillus sp. WSUCF-018B. The sequence continues at coordinate 37,365 of NZ_PIJF01000003.1, read as the reverse complement.
TTCGCTGTCGGCGCATGAACAGCGGCCGCTGCCGTCTCCGGCCGTCCGCCGGCATACGCCCATAACAGCACCACACACCCGAACCATACAAGCCATTTCGGCAAAGGCATCACTCCCTTTCAGAGCTAGTCTTTGCCGTTTGCCGCCAAATTAGTCGCGCAGCGCTTTAAACATTTGCCACATGAGAGAGGCCATCTGCAACGATTGGGAAATTTTTTCTACTTTATCGGGGATCGTCTGCCCGTAATGGCGCAAGGCGGCCAACTGGAGCGCCGACAGCTCGTGCGGACGGCGAGCGAGCAGCCGGTACCAGCGCGGCTGTTCACGCACAAACGCGCGCAACATCGGGTTTGCCTGCACATATTGCCATACATCTCTTCTCATTGCTACCACCCTTTAGTCTTGGCGAAACGAAAACGGATGCTCCTCTTTGTTGGGCCGTTGCGGACTGGCTCCTTGAAATTCAGACAGAATGCCCTGGATCGCAGCGAGGGCCTGTTGGACGCTTGCCAAGTGTTTTTGCACTTCTGCCGCGTCAAGCTGTCCAAGCATCGCCGCGAGCTTATCAAGCCATTTGCTTGCTCCCTTTTCCTCTCTTTTCTCCTTGCCGCCTGCGTCTCGGTACGGTTCCCATATGTCGTCATCCTCTCCGAACAAGTACCAGTCCTCATACACTTGCTTCCACGTCTTTTTGCCGCTGCGCACCTCTTGAATGAGTTTCGGGTGTTTTTTGACAAACTGTTTGAACTGTTCAACGGAAGGATGCAGAGGCTTGGCCATAACCGTTTTCATCCCTTTCATCCACTCATGCCTATCTGCCATATCATATCGCGCCCAGCAGGCAAAGGTGCGCCCAAATTTTCATAGCGGCGTCAGGAAATTTTGCGTATAATAATCGGCATAAACGCCGACGCCAAGGTGGGTAAATTCCGCATTCAGCATAATTTCCCGGTGCTTTTGGCTGTTCAGCCACCCAACCGTCGCCTCGACGCCATCTACTTGATGAGCGGCAATATTTTCCCCAGCGAGCTGAAATGAAACGCCCAAGGCGCCAAGCCGTTTGGATAAATCGCCGTATTGCGGCGATTCATGGGAGAAGAACTGGTGGTCATGCATATCCTGGCTATGCTTGGCGGCAGCCATGGCGGCTTTGCTGTCCCAGACAAGGGGGGGAAGCTCATGACGGCGGCGGATCAAGTTCGTCCAGTCAAAAATTTGCTTCGCATTGGCCGCATCGACCTGCCGCTGTTCTTTCTCTGACAACGGGGCAGCCGCGGGCAGGCGGCCGCGGTACACAAGCTCATACGGCCGCAGTTTCACAAACGTTTCTGCGTCCATGAGGCGAACAGCGGCCACACGGCCGGTAAACCGGTCGATGTACAGCTGGGCATACGCCTCTCCCACTTTAACGACCGGTCTTGAGGAATAATCTTGTTCCGACAGCTCAAACCGGTACGTCCCGCTGCTTAGTGTAATCTTAATGTTGGACAGGACGGGCATCGTTTGGAAAATCGTCTGCAGACGCTGGCCAATCGCAAACGGCTCGACGTTCACCTTTTCCCCGCCGACTAAAGCCGTGACGATTTTGCCGCCAAGCACCCCGATTTGGAAATACGATTCAGGGCGGCGGCTGTACACCCACCAATCGTAGCCATAAGCTGACGGATCAATTCGATCCGGCGCGCCGAACTGCTTTTTCGCCTCTTGCGCCGGCCGGCCGATCAACGCAGCGACGCCGGCGGTTGCTTTCGGTTCTTTCAGCGTGTATCCATTTGTTTTGGGCTGCTCCGGAGGGCTTTGCGGCGGCGGACTCGGCACAAAATAGTAAAACCCGATCAATAAGAACAAAAAAAGAAAAAACCATTTCACACGGCAACTCCCGCTTTCTGCAACAATCTCCTTATTGCCATTATAGCCGTTTTTCACAGGCAAAAAAAGGGGGCGTCCAAAAAGACCGCCCTTCCCTTCAAGAAACAATGTCTGTCCGTATTCAGTCAATGGACGCGATGTTGTTCAGAAATCTCGCTCAGCGCACGGCCGGCGCTCTCATCCGAATAACGGTTCGTCGCCAAGTCGCCGAGGGCAACGATGCCGACTAAACGGCCGCCTTCAACGACCGGGAGACGGCGAATTTGATGGCGCGCCATGATGTCCGCCGCTTTTTGCACGGAATCGTCCGGCGACACCGTCACCAGCTCGCGGCTCATCACTTCGGTCACCGCCGTTGAACCCGGATGTTTTTCCGCGATGCCGCGCACGACTAAATCGCGGTCCGTAATCATTCCGACGAGGCGGCCTTGATCGACGATCGGAATGGCGCCAACATTAAATTCACGCATTTTTACAGCCACTTCATACATGTTGTCAAGCGGGGTGCAATATTGCACATCCGTCGACATGATGTCCCGCACCGTTTGCATTGTCCGTCTCTCCTTTCTGCTTTTATTGTGCATCCGGCAGCGAGAAAAAATGCAAGCAAAACGGAAATAATGGCAAACAATTCGTTGAAATGCAAACCGTTTTCGTACTATTATAAATGAGGGGACGATTTCCTTTTTGGCACTTTACATACCTGCGTTGTTAGGAGGAAGAAACATGAAATTTGACAATAGCGGTCTTGAAAATCAAACGGTTGAACTGTCCCGCCTTGATGACATCATGGCGCGCCACGGTTTTGTACGCGCGGCGCAGTGGGATTACGAACGGGTCACATACGACCGGAAATACGTGATTAAAGAGGGAACATACTATTTGCGTGTTCAAGGGTACGCGATCGAAGGGGATGTCGACTCGCGCTATGCACTCATTAAACTGCTCACACCGATTTTAGGGAAACATTACTATCCGCATGGCGTTGAATATGGCGAAGATGAGCATTTTCCATCTTCCCTTGTCGGCCAATGCCAAAAAGTATTGGAGCAAGTCAAACGCGAAATTGAAAAGACGAAAGAGTAAAGAAAAAACGCATGAGAGCTCTTTTCTCATGCGTTTTTACGTCGCGACAAGCCGTTTGACCGTCACATCGACCGACTCGGCGCTGTATGGCGTCATCGCGGCGATCTCCTCGGCAATTTGCTGCTGCAGCTGCCGGCAAACCGCGAGCACCGACGCCCCATACCGGACGGATAGCTTCACGCTGATGCGGCAGCGGTCCTCTTGTGAAACAGCTACAAATATTTCGCAATCGTCCATTACAACGTCTTCCCATTCCCGCACACACATCATGACAATCGTCAACAGCGTCGCTTCTACGGCGCTCCGCTTCCGATGCCGGGACGTCTTCACCGCACTCCCCCCGCAGCGTATGAGCTATTTTTGTTATGTTATGCGATCCGGCCGGCCGATGCCACTTACCTCTAAAATCCGAGCACTGCTTTAATCAGCGAGGTCGTCTGCCCACCCGGGTACAGGACGTAAAGAAGCAAATACACGATGACCCCCGTCGAAGCGCTGCCGAACCAAATAATGCTCGTCACCGGCCCAAGCCGGCGATGGCGGGAGCGGCTGTCTTTCAGCCCCGTCCAGATCGTCACAAGGCCAAATACGGCGCCCACTGTCGCCAACATGATATGGAAAATAAGAAACACCGTATAATAGACTTTGACATTCTCCGGTCCGCCGAAGCTCGTATTGCCAATAAACAACGTCCGCGACATGTAAATGATGAAAAACAACAGCGCAAAGACGGCGGCGGCCAACATCACCTTTTTATGCGCTTCCGTCCGTTTGCGGCTGATCAAATACCAGCCGTAAGCAACAAGCAAAGCGCTGATCACGATGCAGCTTGTGCTGATCGTCGGTAAAATCGCCATAGCTTCTCTCCCTTTCCTTCGTCTCTTTATGGCGTATGGCGCCTTACAGTTTCGTCGGCCGCGGCGCCATATCCATGCTCGGTTCTTTTTCTCGTTCTTTCCGATACCACTCGCTAAAAATAAAGAACAACATCACTCCGTATACAATTTCTTGAATAATTTTCATCAATACTCCGCCGAGCTGCTGATCATGAAGCGGGGACATCGACAAAAACATTTGCGGTCCGGTCAAATCAAGCGACGCCAACACCCCCTGCGGCACGCAAAGCGCCAACCCGGTCATCCATGCTTCCGGATCCGTGTACGTCTCATAAAGCGGGGTGCCGGCGAAAATAATAAGTGCACAAGCCGGTGTAAGGAGCATGCCGTCGGCAAAAATATAGCCCATTTTTTTTAACCCGGATAATGTCGTCCATCCGGAAAGTTTATTCACAAGCGGCCACCACATGAGGAAGGCTGCAATAAAAATGACCGTTGTGACAAACGCATGCAAAAACATGTTCGTTTTCACGATGTCAAAAACCATTGGGACGTGGTACAAAGAAAATAACCCATTAAACAAAAGCAAAGACACAATCGGCTTTGTCAACAGCTGAAACGAACGGCGAACCGCTGCAATCCGGAACATCCGCTCATAAAACTGCTCCGGAATCCCTAAAATAAAACATTGCGGCACTGTTAAGTAAAGCAACGCCATTTGCACCATGTGAGCGGTGAACGTCAAATGGCCCATCAAATCAAGCGGAGAGCCTTTGCATACGTAAAGAAGCACTATTCCTGTCAAAAAGTACGCTTTTTGTTTCCTCGAAACGGGGGCATCAAGGCCAAACCGCTGCCGCCACGGTCCGGTAGCTCCAAGGTATAATAAAGCAACAGCCGCCAACGCCAACAGAAAAAACGGACTCCAAAGCGCAACGGGACCAAACATTTGCAGCGATTGAAACATACTGATTCCCTCCTGCCTTGTCCTTTCCCCATTATACTACATGCCGCCGCATGAGCGCTATTAAAAAAAGGGGAAACCGGTGCTGCAACACCGATCCCCCCTTTGCTTACCACCAAATGACCGTCGAAAACGCCCACACAAGCAGAAGCATGACAAGCACACCGCCGTACATAAACATCGATGGAAATTCATGCCCTTTATGACTCATATGCATGAAATAGTACAACTGAAACGCCACTTGCACGCCAGCTAAAAGCAAAATAAACGGAACGACAAACCAATGGGAAAACTCTTCGTAGCCGACCGCGGCGAAAGAGATGAGCGTCAACAAAATCATCAGCACGAAGGCGATGAGTTGATGGCGCATGTCTTCCGCATTTTTGCGGCGGCGGTATGCCAAATCGACGCGTTCATTTCCGGAGTTCGTTTGGTTCGCCATACGTTCACCCCACCATTCCCATTAAATATACGACGGTAAAAATGAACACCCAGACGACGTCGATAAAGTGCCAATAAAGGCTCGCGACGTAAAATTTTGGGGCGTTGTACAAGGTCAACCCGCGCTTGGCATTGCGAATCATCAATGTTAAAATCCAAAGCAACCCGAACGCAACGTGGGCGCCGTGCGTGCCGACGAGCGTGTAAAAGGCGGACGCGAAGGCGCTCGTCGTAAACTTATGGCCTTCATGAACATACTCATAAAACTCATAAATTTCCAAGGCCAAAAACCCAGCGCCAAGCAGTACCGTAATGCCAAACCAAAGCTGCATTTTTTGAAAATCAAAGTTTTTCATATGATAAATGGCATAAACGCTCGTTAAACTGCTCGTTAACAGAAGCATCGTCGCCATAAACACGATCGGCATTTGGAACAGCTCTTCCGCGGAAGGGCCGCCGTTCGTTTTGTCTTTGAGCGCCAAATAGGTGGCGAAGAGAGAGGCGAACAGCACCGTCTCTCCGCCTAAAAAGAGCCAGAAACCGAGAAACTTGTTTTTCCCCTCAAGGGTGGCACGTTCCGGCGCCGCCGGGAACGTCTCGGCCGTCAGTTTTTCCTCCACGTGCATCAGGCGTTCGCCCCCTTCTTCTCAAGTTCAAGCACTTCCTCTTTATGAATGTGGAAGCCGTGATCATCAATCACCGAGCGCAAGAACATCGCACCGAGCGTAATGAGCAAGCCGAGAACGCCGACCGGCAAGCCCCAAGCCGCCTCTTGATGATACGTAAAACCGAATGCCGCGACAAACAAGCCAAATGAAATGATAAACGGCAAGAATGATGAATTCGGCATATGAATATCGCCAAGCGGTTCAGCCGGCGTCAATTCTTTTTTGCCTTCCATTTTTTCGATCCAGAAAGCATCAAGCCCGCGGACGAGCGGCGTTTGAGCGAAGTTGTACACCGGCGGCGGCGAAGCGATGGCCCATTCGAGCGTGCGGCCGTCGCCCCATGCATCCCCCGCCGCTTTTTCGCCTTTTACCGTCGTAATCACAATGTTAATAAGTAAAATAACCGTCGCGGCTGCCATAAAGAACGCCCCGACCGTACTGATGAAGTTGCCGGTCTCCAATCCTTGCCCCGGCAAGAATGTGAACACACGGCGCGGCATTCCCATTAGACCAAGAAAATGTTGGATAAAGAACGTCAAATGGAAGCCGATAAAGAACAGCCAAAACGTCATTTTGCCAAGCGTCTCATTCAGCATGCGGCCAAACATTTTCGGCCACCAATAATGGGTTCCGGCCAGCAAGGAGAACACAACCCCGCCGACAATGACGTAATGGAAGTGAGCGACGACGAAATAGCTGTCATGGTATTGGTAGTCTGCCGCCGCCGCCGCCAACATGACTCCGGTCACCCCGCCCATGACGAACGACGGGATGAAGGCGACCGCATAGTACATCGGCGTCGTAAACTTGATGCTTCCACCCCACATCGTAAACAGCCAGTTGAAAATTTTCACCCCGGTCGGCACCGCAATCGTCATCGTTGCGACAGCAAAGATGGCGTTCGCAATCGGCCCCATCCCGACCGTAAACATATGGTGCGCCCACACCATGAAGCCTAAGAACGCGATGAGCACGGTCGCAAACACCATTGACGAATAGCCGAATAGGCGTTTGCGCGAGAACGTCGCGAAAATCTCAGAGAAAATGCCGAACGCCGGCAATACAAGAATGTATACTTCCGGATGGCCGAACACCCAGAACAAGTGCTCCCAAATGATCGTATTGCCACCGGCGGCTGGATTGAAAAAGTTGCCGCCGAACAAGCGGTCCATCATCATGAAAATCAAGCCGACCGTCAGCGGCGGGAATGCAAACAAGATAAGCGCCGACGCTACAAACGTCGTCCATGTGAACATCGGCATGCGCATAAACGTCATGCCCGGGGCGCGCATATTAATGATCGTAACAAGAAAGTTAATTCCACCTATTAACGTGCCTATTCCAGAAATTTGCAATCCAAGCGTATAAAAGTCGATGCCATGATGCGCTTTTGAGTCAAGCGCCAACGACGCATACGACGTCCAACCGGCGTCCGGCGCGCCGCCTAAAAACCACGAACAGTTTAAAAACAGGCCGCCGAAGAAAAAGAGCCAAAATCCGAGCGCGTTCAAGAACGGGAACGCAACGTCGCGCGCGCCGATTTGCAACGGCACGACTGCGTTCATAAAGGCGAAAAGAAGCGGCATCGCAGCTAGGAAAATCATTGTTGTTCCGTGCATTGTCAGCACTTCGTTGTACAAACCACCGACCAGAAAATCGTTGTTCGGCTTCGCGAGCTGAATCCGGATGAACAGCGCCTCAAGACCGCCAAGCAGGAAGAAAAATCCTCCGGCGATTAGATACAGATGGGCGATTTTTTTATGATCGACTGTTGTCAAGTAATCCCATAAAACGGCGCCGACACCCTTTTTGCGAGTGATCGTACTCACAGTGAAACCTCCCTTTTATGCCTTATTCCACTTTTAAGCTCATTAAATATTTCGTCAATGCATCAAGCTGCTCTTCTGTCAGTTGGTCGTATGTACCTGTCATTTTGTTTCCAGGCTTTACACTTTCAGGGTCACGCAGCCATCTTTTTAAGTTTTCTTCATTGTGTTCTAAAATACCGGCAATCCGTTCACGATCGCCAAAGTTCGCCAAATTCGGCGCTGTGCGTGCCTGTTCCGGACGCTTGTCCACCGGCGACACGGCATGGCAGCCAATACAGCTTTTGTTGAAAATCGCCTCGCCTTGTTTGGCAACCGGATCCGTCACAACCGGTTTTTTCGCATTTTGCATTTTTTCGACCCATGCATCAAACTCCGCGCGCGGCAGCGGACGCACTTTGAAATCCATCAGCGCATGGGACGGACCGCAAAGCTCCGCACATTTGCCGTAAAAGATGCCGCCTGCTTTGTCTGTCGCTTCTTGGTCAAAGACGAGCCAAAACTGGTTTTTGTTGTCGGTGTTTGTGTCCATCTTGCCGCCGACTGGCGGAATCCAGAACGAGTGTTTCACGTCTGACGCAATCAAATTAAAATAGACTTTTTCATTCGTCGGCACGACTAAGTCTTGGCTCGTAATAATGCCGTAATCCGGGTATTCAAATTCCCACCAGTACAAGTTGGCGCGCACGTTGACCACAACCGTGTCTTTATCACGGTTCTTGTCATTCATCGGCTTGACATCCGCCAGCTTAAACGTCGCCGATACCGTCGGCACCGCCAAAATCAGCAAGAGGATGATTGGAATGACAGTCCAAATAATTTCTAGTTTATGGCTTCCTTCCACTTGCTTCGGAATTTTATTTTCTTCCCCTTTGCGCCGCCGGAAGCGGATGACAACATAGACGAAGATGATCGCTACAACGACAATGACGAGCACCATGATCGACGTGCTCAACAACATGAGCGAATACTGCATGTCCGCTACTTCACCGGCAGGCTGAAGCGTCGATAAAAACGGCTTGCCGCAGCCGGCGAGCAACAGCGCCATCATCCCGAACAAGGAAAATAAGCGCCAGTTACGCAGCCCTTTGTTCATAGCCTAATCAAACCCCTCTTTCTTTGATGGATAAATGTATATAAATTCTTTCGCGGAGAAAGAATTTTAACCTGTTCACCAAAGCGTGGCGATGACCATCGCCACGAACAGAATCGTCAAATAATTGAGCGAGTAGACGAACATCCACTTCGCCCACTTTAAGTCATCTTTCATTTTCAAGCCCCACAGCCCCAAAAACAGCCAGCCGATGTTCAGCAGCGTCGCGACCGTTAAAAACGGCGCGCCGAGCGAGAACAAATAAAACGGCAGCGGCAACAAACATGCCACCCAGACGATGATTTGCCGCTTTGTCATGGCGAAGCCGTGAACGACCGGCAGCATCGGAATGCCGGCAGCCCGGTACTCCTCGCACCTCTTCATCGCCAACGCCAAAAAATGCGGCGGCTGCCATAAAAACATGATCAAAAAGAGAACAAGCGGGACGACATGGAAACTTGGGTCAACCGCGGTCCAGCCGATCACCGGGGGAACAGCACCGGAAATGCTGCCGACGACAGTGTTGAGCGTATAATGGCGCTTCGTCCAAAGCGTATAGAAAAAGACGTACGTCACCATGCCAATGAGCCCGACAACCGCCGCCGTAACCGTTGTCATGAGCAAGCTCACCGTGCCGACGGCGACCAGGGCAACTCCGAGCCAAAGCACGCGCCGCGGCTCCATCGTTCCAGTTACCGTCGGCCGCACTTTCGTCCGCTCCATATATTGATCGATGTCGCGGTCAATGTAGTTGTTAATGGCGCATGAACCTGCGATGACGAACGCGGCGCCAAACAGCGTAAAAAACACAAGATGCAAATTCTCCAAAAAGTGCTCTCCAGTAAAATAAAACGCCAGCCACATTCCGGCAAACGTCGTGATCAAGTTCGAATTAACAATCCCGATTTTGACAACTGCCGACAATTCTCTCCAAATCGTCTTTGCGCTTGCCTGCGAACGATGGCGAGCATCGGCCGCGGCCCCATGCACCGCTTTCAAATCGGCCATTTCTCCTGTTCCTCCTCATTGCGCCGCCCAGCAGGCGCCGTGATCTTAGCTCTGATGCCCGAAAATGCAAAAACAAAAAAGCAAAAAAGAACAAAAGCAACCCCAGCTCTCTATTATATTAAATCACATTTTTTCTTATCATGTGAACTTTTTTTGAATAATTTGTGTCAAATTTTTGAATCCGTTAGGCGAAACCGGCCCGTTTGCCTATCCCATTAATATTTCTAGCAAACTTAATCGACTTATTCAATATGCAAACGTCATTTTGTGTTTCCGGTGGTCATCGTGTAAAATAGATTTGGTTTGGAACATCGTTGGCCGTCATCAACTGCACCACTTTTTACTAATATGGACAAAATCATAATTCCTCAATACAAGAAGGTGAAGATTTTGCAACGTTCATTAAAATGGTTTGCTTCGGCAACAACGCTGGTGATGCTGTTTGTGCTGATCGGCGGGGCGCTCGTGACAAAAACCGGCTCCGGCATGGGGTGCGGCCGATCATGGCCGCTGTGCAACGGCCAGTGGGTGCCGGATGACATTACGCCTGAACTGGTCATTGAGCTGAGCCATCGCCTTGTCTCCGGGCTTGCCGGCATCATGGTGCTCATTCTTTCCGTTTGGGCATGGCGGGTCATCGGCCATATGCGGGAGACAAAGTTTTTGGCAGTCGTCTCATTCGTTTTTCTCGTCCTGCAAGGATTAATCGGCGCCGCCGCGGTCGTCTGGGGGCAGTCCGATTTTGTGTTGGCCCTGCATTTCGGCATTTCGCTCATCTCATTTGCCACTGTGCTGCTGTTGACGCTGCTCATTTTTGAAGCGGACAAAACGTTTTCCGCCGTCTCGCTTACGCTTGACAGGCCGATGCGCGTTCATATTTACGGGATCATTATTTACTCATACATTGTCGTCTATACCGGGGCGCTCGTCCGCCATACGAACGCCAGCCTTGCCTGTCCGAGCTGGCCGCTATGCGCCAAGTCGCGCCCCCTCCCGATGCAGTTTCACGAGTGGGTGCAAATGGGCCATCGGCTGGCGGCGGGGCTGATCGTCATCTGGATCGCCATCGCGGCGCTGCACGCCATCCGTCATTACCGAAGCCAACCGGTTATCTACTATGGATGGATCATTGCTCTTTTTCTCGTCCTTGCCCAGATGACAACTGGGGCGCTCGTTGTGTTCACTCAGTTGAACTTATACGTGGCTCTGGCACACGCCTTTTTTATCTCCTGCCTGTTCGGCGTGCTCAGCTATTTGCTGCTCTTGGCGCTCCGCACCCGCCGCAAGCCGGAGAAGGCCGCTGGCCATCCGGTCAGGGAAACGGCGCCGGCGACGTTAAAATAACGGTCAGACTCCTCAAAAAAGGATGCCCGCAAACGTTGGGCATCCCTTGTTTTTGGCAAACCGGTTTGTGGCGGTCGCGATGATTTTATTTGGACAGCTCAATCAACAAGTCTCCCGCTTGGATCGCATCGCCACTTTTGACGTAAATGTCTTTGACGACGCCGGCAAACGGGGCTTGCACCGTCGTTTCCATTTTCATCGCTTCCGTGACCATTAAATGGTCGCCTTTATCGACTTTTTCCCCTTTTTCGACGAGCACTTTTACGACCGTCCCCGGCATTGTCGCCGCAATGTGGTTTGGGTTCGTCCGGTCCGCCTTAATACGCTCGACGACCGCAGCTTTAATGCTTTCGTCACGGATGACGACTTCACGCGGCTGGCCGTTCAGCTCGAAGTAGACGACGCGCGTGCCATCGGCCTGCGGCTGGCCGATCGACACGAGCTTGACGATGAGCGTTTTGCCGCGTTCAATCTCCACTTCAATTTCCTCGCCGAGGCGCATGCCGTACAAGAACGTCGGTGTATCGAGCACGGAAATATCGCCGTATTTTTCGACCGTTTCGGCATATTCCAAAAACACTTTCGGATAAAGCGCATAGGCAATGGCGTCAAAGTCGGTCACTTCGCGGCTGAGCTTGTCGTACAACTCCCGCTTGATTTGCTCGAAATCCACCGGCTCAAGCAGCTCGCCCGGACGGACGGTGATCGGCTCGCGCCCTTTCAAAATAATGCGCTGCAACTCTTTCGGGAACCCACCGTGCGGCTGGCCTAAATAGCCCTCAAACAGCTCGACGACCGAATCCGGGAAGTTCAGCGTTTCTCCGCGCTCGAAAATATCTTGCTCCGTCAAGTTGTTTTGCACCATATAAAGCGCCATATCGCCGACGACTTTCGATGACGGCGTCACTTTAACGATATCGCCGAACAAGTCGTTGACGCGGCGGTACATTTCTTTCACTTCATCCCACCGGTCGCCGAGGCCGACCGCCTTCGCCTGCTGCTGCAAGTTGCTGTATTGGCCGCCTGGCATTTCATGCATGTACACTTCCGTATGCGGCGCGTTCATGCCGCTTTCAAACTCCTGATAAAATTTGCGCACGTCTTCCCAATAGCGGGCCAACTGCTCAAGGCCGTAAATATCAACCTCCGGCGCCCGCTCTGTTCCTTCCAACGCATAGTAGAGCGTATTGGCGCTCGGCTGCGACGTCAAGCCGGCCATCGAGCTGACGGCGACATCGACGATATCGACGCCGGCTTCGATCGCTTTGGCGTACGTGTAAATGCCGTTGCCGCTCGTATCGTGCGTATGCAAATGGATCGGAATGTCGACCGTTTCCTTAAGCGCGGAAATGAGCACGTACGCCGCCTGCGGCTTCAACAGGCCGGCCATATCTTTAATGCCTAAAATGTGCGCACCGGCTTGCTCGAGCTCTTTCGCCAAGGCTTTGTAATAATCCAAATTGTACTTCGGCCGGTTCGGGTCCAAAATATCGCCTGTATAGCAAATAGCCGCCTCGGCGATTTTGCCGCTTTGCCGGACGGCATCGATCGCCACCGTCATCCCTTTCACCCAGTTTAGGCTGTCGAAAATGCGGAACACATCAATGCCGGCTTGCGCCGATTTGTCAACGAACTCGCGGATGACGTTGTCGGGATAGTTTTTATACCCCACGGCGTTGGCCGAGCGAAGAAGCATCTGGAACAGCACGTTCGGGATGCGCTCGCGCAGCTTGAGCAGCCGGTCCCACGGATCTTCTTTCAAAAAGCGGTACGCCACATCAAACGTCGCCCCGCCCCACATCTCAAGCGAGAATAAGTTGGGCAGCAAACGCGCCGTCGGCTCAGCGATCCGCAACAAGTCGATCGTGCGGACGCGGGTCGCCAACAGCGACTGATGAGCGTCACGGAACGTCGTATCGGTCAAGAGCACGCGCGGCTGCTCTTGGATCCAGCGAACAAGCCCTTCAGGTCCGCGTTCATCCAAAATTTGCTTCGTTCCCGCTGGGATCGGTTCGGTTTCGCTCAATTTCGGCACGCGCGGCTTGTCAAACACCGGCTTTTTCTTTTTGCCGATGCCAGGGAAGCCGTTGACCGTCACCGTGCCGATGTAGGTGAGCATTTTCGTCCCGCGGTCTTTCCGGCGCGGAAACACAAACAATTCCGGCGTCGTATCGATAAATGACGTATCGTATTCCCCCGACAAAAACTTCGGATGCTGCACGACGTTTTCCAAAAACGGAATGTTCGTTTTAATGCCGCGAATGCGGAATTCGCGCAAGTTGCGCAGCATTTTTCTGGCCGCCTGCTCAAACGTCAACGCCCATGTCGACACTTTCACGAGCAGCGAATCGTAATACGGCGTAATAACCGCTCCTTGGAAGCCATTGCCGGCGTCCAAGCGCACGCCAAAACCGCCGCCTGAGCGGTACGCCATAATTTTTCCCGTATCCGGCATAAAGTTGTTGAGCGGGTCCTCAGTCGTCACCCGCGACTGAATCGCATAGCCGTTAATGCGGATGTCCTCCTGCTTGGGAATGCCGACTTCCGGGCTGTGGAGTGAAAAGCCGTCGGCGATTAAAATTTGCGACTGGACGATGTCAATCCCCGTGATCATTTCGGTGATCGTATGCTCGACTTGGATGCGCGGATTGACCTCAATGAAATAAAATTCATCGCCTGAGACAAGGAACTCAACCGTACCGGCGTTGACGTAGCCGACGCTTTTCATCAGTTTGACCGCCGCTTCACAAATGCGCTGGCGCAGCTCGTCCGACAGCGAGACGCTCGGCGCAACCTCAACGACTTTTTGGTGGCGGCGCTGCACCGAGCAGTCACGTTCGTAAAGATGGACAATGTTTCCTTCATGGTCGCCCAAAATTTGCACTTCAATATGCTTCGGCTTTTCAATCAGCTTTTCGACATAAACGTCATCGCTGCCAAACGCCGCTTTCGCTTCCGACTTAGCCCGCTCAAACGCTTCCTTCACTTCCGACTTTGAGCGGACGATGCGCATGCCGCGTCCGCCGCCGCCCAGCGCCGCCTTGATGATGATCGGATATCCGTGCGTTTCGGCAAAGCGGACGACATCCTCAAGGCCGCCGACCGGTCCGTCGCTGCCCGGGATGACCGGAATACCCGCTTTCATGGCCGCATGGCGCGCTTTTACCTTGTCGCCAAACATGTCGAGGTGATCCTCGTTTGGGCCGATGAAAATAATCCCCTCTTCGCGGCACCGTCTGGCAAATTGAATGTTTTCCGACAAAAACCCGTATCCCGGGTGGATGGCATCAACGTCGTGGGCTTTGGCGATTTCGATGATGCCCTCGATGTCCAAATACGCTTCAATCGGCTTTTTCCCTTCCCCGACTAAATACGCCTCATCCGCTTTGTAGCGGTGGTACGATCCGGCGTCTTCCTTCGAATAAATCGCCACGGTGCGGATATCAAGCTCCGTGCAGGCGCGGAAAACGCGAATGGCGATCTCTCCGCGGTTGGCTACCAGCACTTTGCGAATTCGTCTTGTCCTCATTCTGTCCCTCCTCCTTTATTTAATAAAAGTATAAAAGTTTTGCCGATTTGTAAATACACTTTCTAAAAAGTCAGACCTCTTTTCTGTTTGCTGACCATCGTTTTTTCCGCTTTTTTATACCGTTGTTCGTACTTTGCAAACATAGAAATGTTCACAAGCAGACCGAGCGAAGCCATGGTCAGGACAAGCGACGTTCCCCCATAGCTGACGAGCGGCAGCGGCACCCCGGTGATGGGAATGAGCCCGACGACTCCGCCGACGTTAATAAACGTCTGGAAGCCGATCATGACGGAAATGCCGATGGCGAGCAAGCTGCCGAACGCATCAGTCGAGCGGCGGGCGATCCACAATCCGCGCAGCACGATAAACGCCAATAGCCCAAGCGTGAACGCTACACCAAATAAGCCGAGCTCTTCGGCAATGACGGCCATAATAAAGTCGGTGTGCGACTCCGGCAAATAGCCGTACTTTTGGATGCCTTTTCCGAGCCCAAGCCCTTTCAGCCCGCCGATCCCGATCGCCAAATACGAATTGACGAGCTGATAGCCGTCCGTATCCGCATATTGAAACGGATCCAAAAAACTGTAAAGGCGCGACAACCGTTCGTCCGAAAAAATCTTTTTGCCCATGAACGGAAGCCAAAGCGGCGACAGCATCACGGCGATCAAAGCGAAAAAGAGCAGCTGCTTGAAAAGCAACGTGAGGCGCAGTCCAGACGAAAGAATGATGCACACCGCGATGACAAAAACGATAAACGCCGTGCCGAAGTCCGGCTGAATGGCGATCAACGCACAAATAAACAGCGTATAGTAAATGGGGAATAAATTGCTTTTCACCGGCTCAGCCAGCCGTTTCCGCTTGTTGGCAAACGCCGCCGACAAGTACAAAATCAGGCCGAGCTTGGCCAGCTCCGCCGGCTGGATGGAAAGCGCCCCAACGCGAAACCAGCTTGTCGCATTGTTGACCGTATGGCCAAGGAACGCAACCGCGATCAGCATCAGCGGGGAAACGAAGAAAACGAATTTCACGAATCGTTCTTTTCGCCACACTTTATACGGAATAATAGCCATCATGGCAAAGGCAGCGAGCGCGGCGATGAGCCAATGCTTTTGCCGCTCATAAAAATAGTCGCTCGGCACCTCAAAACGGATGACGGCCGTCACCATGCTCGCGCTGTACACCATAATCAGGCCGAACAACGACAGCATAATGACCGCGGCCATGAGCGGATAATCGTAACATTTCAACACTTTCTTCCGTAATTGTCGATCCATCGTCCCTCTTCCCTGTTTGCACGTATGTACATAAATCATTCGCAGCAGCGCGCCGATTTCCTGCCCAAAAACAGAAAAACTCAAACGACGGCAGGCCAATCGTTTGAGTTGCCATGTATCGTTATCGTACGCGCTTTTTTGTCACTGCTTCATGCAATGCGGAAAGCTCGCGCTCAAGCCGGTCAAGGAGCGCCTTTCCGTCTTTGGCCTCCACAAGCCCGAGGCGCACCGCAAAGTCGATTTCCCGCGACAAGCCGAACATTTGCGTGTCCAACACTTCCTCATAGAGCGGACATTGCGGCATCGTCAAATGATCCATTTGCACGCGGATGAGCTGAATAATTTTTTCCGCATCGGCTTGCAGCAGCGCGTACGCCTTTTCGCGATAGCCCATCGATTCGTCCGTCACATCGATCCCTCCGTTCTCTCCCCTATCCTTCTTTAAATCTTAACGTGAAACAAGCCATTTTGCAAGTTGAAACCATTGACAGCAATCCGGCTTGGAACATGACAAACGCTTTATTTATTATTATACTAAAAACAGCGGCAACATGCAGAGGAGAGGGTGTCTTGATGAGCGATATTATCATGCTGACGGGAAAGGTCAACTTTACGATTACGCTCGACCCTGGCGTCTGGATTTTCGATGACCGAAAAGTCGATTTGGACACGTATTTTTCGCATCCGAAACCGGATCAGGCCGAGGCAGGGCAAGAGGAAGAAGAAATCAAAAAGTGGTCGGCGTTTTGGGACCGGGAAATTCAGGAGGGGGCCGTCTTTCCGCCCACATTGAAAACCGAGCGGCGTTTTTTGAAGGAGAAAATCATCACCGGTTCGTTCGGCATGCCGTTTGCTCCGTTTTTGCAAAACGCTGAACCGCACGAAGACGCTTCCGAACTTGTCGTCGTGACGGAAAGCGGGGAAACGGTGATCCCGCTCGACAAAGCATACGATTTGATTTTTGCTTTTTCTAAAAACGGAAAGCCGCTGCGCGATGACGGTCCGGTGCACATTTATTTCGGCGACGGCTCGAACCGCGAAGCGCCGATTACCCATGTGCGCCAGCTCATCGTCCGCTGACCAGACGCTCCGTCAAGAGGACGTCCGGTTTTCGGTCGGCCGTGAGGGGCCGCCATTCCTGTTCGTTCGCGTGACGCAGGATTGGCAGCCTCCCAAGCGGCCGGTTGGAAGACGAGGGCTAAAGCAAGTCGGCAGCGAGCTGGGCGAGCGCGGAACGCTCTCCTTTGACAAGGCGGATATGACCGGCGATTTTTTGGTCTTTGAATTTCTCGACCACATACGTCAAGCCGTTGTTGTATTCATCCAAATATGGATGGTCGATCTGTTCCGGATCGCCCATTAAAATGATTTTGCTTTTTTCGCCGACGCGCGTCAAAATCGTCTTCACTTCATGCTTTGTCAAGTTTTGCGCCTCATCAATAATGATGAACTGCTCCGGCAGGCTGCGGCCGCGAATGTAGGTGAGCGCCTCGACTTCAATCGAGCTCATGCCGGCTAAAATGGCGTCCAATTCCCCCGGCTTTTTCGTGTTGAACAAATACTCAAGGTTGTCAAAAATCGGCTGCATCCACGGGCGCAGCTTTTCTTCCTTTTCCCCGGGCAAAAAGCCGAGGTCTTTCCCCATCGGCACGATCGGGCGCGCGACAAGCAGCTTTTTGTACGTGCGCAAGTCTTCAGTCTGCATGAGCCCGGCAGCAAGCGCGAGCAGCGTTTTCCCGGTTCCAGCCTTGCCGATTAACGTCACGAGCGGAATATCGTCGCGCATAAGCAGCTCAAACGCCATCGTTTGCTGCACGTTGCGCGGGCGAATGCCCCATATATGCTCATGATGAAAAATCAGCTTCTTCACCTTTTTGCCGTTTTGGTCGACGATGCCAATCGCCGAAGCGGAACTGCCGAATGCGTCTTTCATAATAATAAACTGATTCGGGTAAAACGGGTGATCAGCGATATCGGCCAACACGAGCTCCCCTTTATCATAAAACCGTTGCAGGTGATCCCTCCCTATGTACAGTTCCAAAAACCCGGTGTAAATATGGTCGACGTCAACGACGCGGTCGCTTAAGAAGTCTTCGGCCTGCAGCCCGATGGCATCCGCTTTCACGCGCACGAGCGCATCTTTGCTCACCAAAATGACCGAACGTCCGTCCTCTTTCGCTTGTTCCTCAAGCGATAAGTTTTTCGCCACCGCCAAAATGCGGTTGTCGTTCGTTTTTTCGACAAAAATTTCCTGAAGCTGATGGAATGAACGGTGGTTCAGTTCAATGCGCAGCACCCCTCCGTTTTCAAGCGGAATTTTCTCGTGCAACTTGCCGTTCTCGCGCAGGCGGTCGATCAGCTTCGACACCTGGCGGGCGTTTCTCCCGACCTCATCCATATACCGCTTTTTCGAATCCACTTCCTCCAGGACGACAGCCGGAATGACGACCTCGTTGTCCTCGAACGAAAAAATTGAATACGGGTCTTGCAAGAGGACGTTTGTATCAAGCACATAGATTTTCTTTCCCAAATTCCGCTTCCCCCTAGCGTCCGTTTTTCGCCTTGTATACCGGATGGGA
This sequence comes from Geobacillus sp. WSUCF-018B, assembly GCF_002809985.1. Lineage (NCBI taxonomy): Bacteria > Bacillati > Bacillota > Bacilli > Caryophanales > Anoxybacillaceae > Geobacillus > Geobacillus sp. WSUCF-018B. The sequence continues at coordinate 18,848 of NZ_PIJF01000003.1, read as the reverse complement.
ATGGCTGTGGTATAGCATATGAAAAAATGTATAAAGATAGAAGGATTTTTGCAAAATAAAGTCAAAAAAGCAGAGGTGGGCAAAGATGAAGAAAACACTCGGATGGCTGGCCGCCTTCTCCCTTCTTCTTTTAGGCGGATGCAATGTTGGAAACAGCAATGAAGCAAACGATGGGGACCGTTCGCTTGTGCGCGTCAGAAATACGGTTGATGAGCAGGTAGAAAATAAATCGGGCCAGGAGATCGCCCGCCGGATTGCGGAGATCGCGAACCGTGTGCCGAACGTTCACGATGCTACCGCGATCGTTGTGGGCAAGTACGCCATCGTCGGCATTGACGTCGGCGCCAATGTCGACGCCTCACGCGTCGGCACGATCAAATATTCCGTTGCAGAAGCGCTGCAAAAAGACCCGTACGGCGCCAACGCAATTATTATCGCCGATCCGGACCTTTACACGCGCGTGCGCAACATCGGCCGGCAAATTGATGAGGGGCGGCCGGTGCAGGCATTCATGAACGAAATCGCCGACATCGTTGGACGGGTGATGCCGGAAGTGCCAAGCGACCTGTTTGAAACGACGCCAAATCCGACCGAAGAAAACGACGGGCAGTTGAACAACCAAGAGGAACGGCAGTTGAACGAACGTCAAGAAAAGCAGTCCAACCACCACTTAAACCGCTAAACGATTCTGCTGCGCTGTGGTATAATGGATCGGGAGGGGCATTTTCGATCTTAATGACAGCCGGAGAAGCTTTAGCGTGACAGAGAACCGAACAACGAGCCGCCTTCCGGACAAATCAATTTGTCTGGAAGGCGGTGTTGTTCGGCCGCTCGCCAGTCGAAAAATAAAAAACGTTAAAGTTTCAACGTGCATTGATATAGTTGTTGAGGTGAACCATGAGAGTCAAATGCGTGCTTTGCGAACAAATTGACACGATCGACGATGAATCGCCGCTCGCCAAACGGCTTCGCAACCGCCCGATCCATACGTACATGTGCCGTCAATGTCATGACCGCATTGCGGAAAAAACACGGATGCGGCTGGCGACAGGAAAATTCCGCTTCTATCGCGGCAACCGCACCGATGACGATTGGTAACCAAAAACCGGCACTGAGAAGCGGCCGCTTTCCAGTGCCGGTTTTGCTTTTTTATTTCTTTATGATCCGTACTTCTCGGGCTCGGCTTCGATCTGCCGCCATATCGCTTCCGCCAGCTCCACAGGGAAATGAGCCGTCTTTGTTTCCCCGCCGCACCTATATTCAACAACGTACCGCCCGCTCGCTTCGTCTTTGGCGGCCTTCACCGCCGTCACGCCGAAGTTGTTTTCCAAGATAGCCAGAAAAAACGACGCCGTGTCGCGCGCCGCCTCATCGTGCGGGCGGGCGGCGGCGACAATTTCGATTGTCAGCCAGTTGTAAAGAGCGTCTTGCACCGATTTCATGGCTTTTCTCCCTCTTTCGCCTGCCTGAGGCGGATTTTATAAATGAGCAATACGAGCGCGGCGACCGCCAATCCTTCCGCCACAGGCAAAAAAACAGCGAAAAACGTTAACACCGTGCAGCCTAGCGCCAGCAAGACGTAAATGACGGCGCTTTTCAACAGCGGCAGCCGGCGGGCAAAACCGAGACGGTAAACAAGCGCCGCCAGCAGCAAAACCGTGGCGTACAGCAGCCACATGCCGCGCTCGGGATTGCCGTCAACGTCATAAAGCGAGGCGAAAAACGTCAGCCGTTCCAGCACGTTCATACTGTTCCCTCCCGTTCACCCGAATGGCCCGCCAAAACGCAGCCCTGTTTTGTTTCCTCTCAAGCGCCGCGCGGCAGAAGCATGCACACACCGGCGCATCCAGGGCTTTCCCGGTTAGCCAAAGGCATGCCGCTTCTATTTTGCCTGTTGCGCCGCTTTCTTTCTCTTCTCCGCTTTTTCGCGCTCGCTTTTGCTTAAGATTTTTTTGCGCAAACGAATGGAAACCGGCGTCACTTCGCAATATTCATCGTCGTTCAAATACTCAAGCGCCTCTTCCAACGTCAGCAGGCGCGGCTTTTTCATCGTCACCGTCTGCTCTTTCGTCGATGAGCGCACATTCGTAACATGCTTCTCGCGGCAAATGTTGACGACAAGGTCGTTTTCCCGGTTGTGCTCGCCGACGATCATTCCTTCGTACACTTCTGTGCCCGGCTCGACAAAAATCGTGCCGCGGTCCTCAAGCTGCATAATGCTGTACGCTGTCGCCTTGCCGGTTTCCATCGAGACGAGCACCCCTTGGCGGCGGCCTCCGATCGCGCCAGCCTGCATGGGAGCGTAATGGTCAAATGAATGGTTTAAAATGCCATACCCACGCGTCAGCGACATAAATTCGCTTCGATAGCCGATCAACCCGCGCGACGGCACAAGAAAGACGAGGCGCACTTGTCCGTTGTCTCCATGCACCATATCGGCGAGTTCGCCTTTGCGGCTGCCAAGCGATTCCATAACGGCGCCGGTATACTCTTCCGGAACGTCGATCACGACTCGTTCAATCGGTTCGCACAAAACGCCATCGATCTCTTTGACAATGACTTCCGGCTTCGATACTTGCAGTTCATACCCTTCTCGGCGCATGCTTTCAATTAGAATGGCTAAATGAAGCTCGCCGCGTCCGGAAACGATCCATGCATCCGGCGAATCGGTCGGCTCGACGCGCAGGCTGACATCGGTCTCAAGCTGGGTGAGCAGCCGCTCTTCCAACTTCCGTGCCGTCACATATTTGCCTTCGCGCCCGGCAAACGGGCTGTTGTTGACAAGAAAGGTCATTTTCAGCGTCGGCTCATCAATATGAAGCGGCGGCAACGGTTCCTGGCGGTCCGGCGGACAAACGGTCTCGCCGACGTTAATGTCTTCCATTCCCGCAACAGCCACGATGTCGCCGGCGTGGGCTTCTTCAATCTCGATCCGCTTTAAGCCAATAAAGCCGAACAACTTTGTGACGCGGAACTGTCTCACGGTGCCGTCGCGCTTCAATAAGGCGACTTGCTGGCCGGTTTTCATCGTGCCGCGGAAAATGCGCCCGATGCCGATGCGGCCCACGTATTCGTTATAATCGAGCAGGGCCACCTGGAATTGCAACGGTTCATCGCGATTGTCCGCCGGCGCCGGAATATGCTCGATGATCGTCTCAAACAAGGCGGTCATGTCCCCGCCTTGCCGGTCCGGGTCAAGGCTTGATGTTCCGCGCAGCGCCGATGTGTACACGACCGGAAACTCAAGCTGCTCCTCCGAAGCGCCGAGTTCAATAAACAAGTCGATCACTTCATCGACGACTTCCGCCGGACGGGCAAACTCGCGGTCGATTTTGTTGACGACGACAATCGGCACAAGCTGCTGCTCAAGCGCTTTTTTGAGCACAAACCGCGTTTGCGGCATGCAGCCTTCGTACGCATCGACGACAAGCAAGACGCCGTCAACAAGGCGCATGATCCGCTCCACTTCCCCGCCGAAATCGGCGTGCCCCGGTGTATCCAAAATGTTGATGCGCGTCCCTTTATACAACACAGCAGTATTTTTGGCTAAAATCGTAATGCCGCGCTCACGCTCCAAATCGTTGCGATCAAGCGCCCGCTCCTCGACTTGTTCGTTTTCGCGGAATGTCCCCGACTGCCGGAGCAGTTGGTCGACGAGCGTCGTTTTTCCATGGTCGACGTGGGCGATAATCGCAATATTGCGAAGATCCATTCGTTTCTTGGTCAATGTTGGTCACTCCTGTTAGACAAGCTGCTCGTCTATTATATCACAAAACATAGAAAATCAGCATATTTTCGTCTCTTCACCACAACATGTACTTGACAAGCCATGCGGTTTGCTGCAGAACGATAGGCCAAAATCGCTCATTTGGCAATTTTTCCTCACAGGCGCCAATAAGGGATGTTTCAAAAAAATCAAGTATAACGTTTGGTGAAGAGCCGTATTTTCCGGTACACTAGAAAAAGACGCCTCATTTTCCGAGAAAGGAGTCAAGCGGATGAAACGCATCGAACCTGTGCCGCTGCTACTCGCCATCCTCGCTGTCGCCGCCGTCATGGCGATCGGCGTTTTCATCGCTGAGCAAAGCGCAACCGGCATCGCCGTCTCGACGCTCACGTTTATCGCCATCATGGGCGCCGGGTTCGTTCGCAAAAAGCGGATGCGCGAATAAAAAAACGGGACTGATCCGAAAACGCACTCGCATTTTGGATCAGCCCCTTTTCTTGCTGCAGCCTCCTTCTCGTCAGCCCCGAAGGTAGCGCTGCAAAATTTCCTCATGCACGCCCGGCTTGGCGGCAAGCACAGAGCTGCGGTTGAGCAGATCGATCGGCTTTCCGTCGAGGTTCGTCATGATTCCGCCCGCCTCTTCAATTAAAATCATCCCGCCGGCAAAATCCCACGGCGACAGGCGCGGCGAAATGTAGGCGTCCAAGCGGCCGGCTGCGACATAGGCGAGCTCGAGCGCCGCCGACCCGTACGAACGCGTGCCGCGCGCATCTTTGGCCAGCCTCACGAGTGGACGATGGTCGAGACGTTTATTTTCCATGAGCCATGTGCCATTAATGGCGATGATCGATTCCGCCACCGGTGCCGGCTGCAAGCGGCCGAGCGGCTCGCCGTTCAAAAACAGCCCCTTCCCTTTTTGCGCGGTATACAGCTCGTCAAAGACAACGTCATACACATAGCCAAGCTGGCCGACGCCATCTTCGAAAATGCCGACCGACACGGCAAAGTGGCGCCGCTGATGGACAAAGTTCATCGTTCCGTCAATCGGGTCAATGACCCATACAACGCCGTCCAATGCGGCCAGCTCATCACCGAACCCTTCTTCGCCCAACAGGCGATGGCCGGGAAATTGGCGGCGGATGTGCTCGGCGAAAAACTGCTCAATGCCGCGGTCGACGTTCGACACCAAGTCGTTGCGGTTTTCCTTCGTTTCCACAGTCAGCGGCTCCGCAAACGAGGCGCGGATGCGCTGTCCCGCTTCTGCAATCCATTGCCGGGCATACTGGTCGATCTCTTCCCATTTTCCTGCCATGTCTATTCCTCCCGCTTTTATTATGTACGCAGCAGCCGGAAAGGGGTGGGCACCGCTCAAGAAAAAAACGAACCGCAAAGATGGTTCGCCTTAAAAATGGTCATACTTGAAGGCGCATCAGTTCTTGGCGCAGCTTTTCAAGCCGCCGTTTGCATTCTCTTTTCTTTTCTTCATCGTTTTCCATCATGGCTTCATACAGCGTCGCCAATTCATAATCAAGTTCGAGCCGCAACACCGCCATGCGTTTGTCTCCGTCTGGCCGTTTCAGCGAATTGGCGGTTTTTTTCATCTTCGTCCGCACCCCTTTCTCGATCATCCGCTAAACTTCCGGCGCCCCTCACGGAATGTGCTGCTTCGTTTTGTTTTATATTATATTATGTGGAAAAAGGGGTGTATGCAACTAATTTGTGCGTTTACCTACCGCGTTTCGCCCGCTTGGCCCGATGTGAATCCAGTCACCGTTTTTTGCCTCTTTCATCTGCTTGATGACCGCGTACGATGAATAGCCGCTTTCCTTTTCAAACTCGGCATACAGCCGGTTTTCCTCGCTTTTCGACGGGACGATCTCTTTGAAACGGCGGTATATCTCCATTAATTCTTCGCGTTTCATCCCCCGCTCATACGCCGTTTCGACCGCCGTAAAAAATTTAATGACATCAATGATTTCTTGCGTCGACCAATCATACGAAAACGGGTACGAATAGCCCATTGTTTCACCTCCGCCGTTAGTTTGCCCAACGGCGCCGAATTTGTTCCGCCTCGCCGATCATGCGAGCAAACAGTTCAGCGACCGACGGAATGTCGTGAATAAGCCCAATCGCCTGTCCGGCCCAAGCGAACCCTTCATCCACCTTCCCTTCGTAAATAAAGCGCCGATTCGCCTCTCCGCTAATGTATTCTTTCAAATCGTCATACGTGCCGCCTTGGCGCTCAATTTCCAATATTTTTTCTGTCCACTTGTTGGCAATTGCCCGCCCCGGCGCTCCGAGCGACCGTTTGATGACCACTGTGTCATGCTCACTGGCGTTCACGATCATGTCTTTGTATATCGGATGGGCGTGAACGCATTCTTTCGTGGCGATAAACCGCGTGCCCATTTCAATTCCTTCCGCTCCAAGCGCCAGCGCCGCCATAAGCCCGCGCCCGTCGGCGATCCCGCCCGAAGCGATGACCGGAATCGATACGGAATCAACGACTTTCGGGATGAGGACGAACGTGCCGGTGTCATATTTGCCAAGGTGGCCGCCCCCTTCCTGCCCGACGACCATCACCGCATCGGCGCCAAGCTCTTCCGCTTTGACCGCTTGGCGAACAGCTGCGACAAGCACTAATGTTTTGACGTTCGTTCCTTTCAGCAGTTCAAAAAACGGCGCCGGATTGCCGCCTGTGACCGAGACGACCGGCACGCCCTCATCAAGCGCCGCCTCAAGCATATGAGCGAACGGGCGGCCGTGCTGGCCGATGGCAAAATTAACTCCAAACGGCCGGTCCGTCTTTTCTTTCACTTTGCGGATTTCCTCGCGCAAGCGCTCCGGGCTTTCAAGCGACATCGCCGTAATTTGGCCGAGCCCGCCGGCGTTGGAGACGGCGGCGGCCAAGTCGGCGTACGCCAGATAGGCTAATCCCCCTTGAATGATTGGATATGTAATGCCGAGCAACTCGGTCACTCTCGTGTTCCATTCCATCGATTCATTCCCCCTTTTGATGTTATCCTTCTTTTACTTCTTGTTTTGATCGCCATTCTCCTTTTTTGGTGCAACATTCTTTTCTTCTTTGCAAACGAACAAATAAATGCTATAATGCATTTGTTTTATTTTTAAGGTAAAGAGGTGTGGGGAACCATTGTCACAACTCGAAACACCATTGTTTACCGGACTGTTGGAGCATATGAAAAAAAATCCGGTTCAATTTCACATCCCCGGCCATAAAAAAGGGGCCGGCATGGATCCGGAGTTTCGCGCCTTCATCGGAGAAAACGCCTTGGCGATCGATTTAATCAACATCAGTCCGCTCGACGATTTGCATCATCCGAAAGGGATGATCAAACGTGCACAGGAGCTCGCCGCCGAAGCGTTCGGCGCCGATTACACGTTTTTCTCAGTGCAAGGGACGAGCGGGGCGATCATGACGATGGTCATGTCGGTCGCCGGACCGGGCGATAAAATTATTGTGCCGCGCAACGTCCATAAATCGGTCATGTCTGCAATCGTCTTTTCTGGGGCGACGCCGATTTTCATCCATCCGGAAATTGACAAGGAGCTCGGTATTTCCCACGGCATTACGCCACAGGCAGTGGAAAAAGCGCTCCACCAACACCCGGATGCCAAAGGGGTGCTCGTCATCAACCCGACGTATTTTGGCATTGCCGGCGATTTGAAAAAAATCGTCGAGATCGCCCACTCGTACAACGTTCCGGTGCTTGTCGACGAAGCGCACGGCGTGCACATTCATTTTCATGAGGACTTGCCGCTCTCCGCGATGCAAGCCGGGGCCGATATGGCGGCGACAAGCGTCCATAAGCTCGGCGGATCGCTGACGCAAAGCTCGATTTTAAATGTGCGCGAAGGGCTCGTCTCCGCGAAGCACGTGCAAGCGATCTTAAGCATGTTGACGACGACGTCGACGTCGTATTTGTTGCTCGCTTCGCTCGATGTCGCCCGCAAACAGCTGGCGACGAAAGGGCGGGAGCTCATTGACAAGGCGATCCGCCTCGCGGAATGGACACGGCGGCAAATCAACGAAATTCCATATTTGTACTGCGTCGGTGAAGAAATTTTAGGCACGGAAGCGACGTACGACTACGATCCAACGAAGCTGATCATCTCCGTCAAGGAGCTCGGCTTGACCGGCCATGATGTCGAACAATGGCTCCGCGAAACGTATAACATCGAAGTGGAGCTTTCGGATTTGTATAACATTTTGTGCATCATCACGCCAGGCGACAGCGAGCGGGAAACCGGGCTGCTCGTTTCGGCCCTCCGCCGCCTGTCGGACGAGTTCAGCCATCAGGCGGAAAAAGGAGTCAAACCGAAAGTGCTGCTTCCAGATATCCCGGCCTTAGCCTTGACGCCGCGCGACGCGTTTTATGCTGAAACAGAAGTCGTGCCGTTTCACGAGTCAGCCGGACGGATCATCGCGGAATTTGTGATGGTGTATCCGCCGGGCATCCCGATTTTTATTCCCGGTGAAATCATTACGGAGGAAAATTTGAAGTATATCGAGACAAACTTGGCCGCCGGCCTGCCGGTGCAAGGCCCTGAGGACGATACGCTGCAGACGTTGCGCGTCATCAAAGAATATAAGCCGATTCGTTGAATGCACAAGCCGGTTTTCCCGGCTTGTTTTTTTGGGCCAAAATCAACGGCGCGCATGTGCTTTGCCTCACATGCGCGCCTATCCGTTCCTTCCCCCGTTTGTTTGCCCGCCTTATTCTTTTTCTCCGTCCTCGCGGTCATGACCGCAGCAATCGCATTTCCCGTAAAGCGTTGTCACTTTTTCATCTTCAAAATACGCAATTGTCGCTTCACACGTTTGGCATACGATCGTGCCCATCCCCAAAACCCCTTTATGATGATAAATGTTGTTGTTGGTTTTATAATAATATATCATATTTAGATTGTCAATCCCAATTTGTATGTCACATTTCGGATTATGACGGCTCTTTTATGACACCAAACTTTTTCACCGCAGTCCGGAAAAACATGGTACAATGAAGACGAGAGAGACAAAAAGATGGCGAAAGGAGAGAAGGGCGTTGAATGCAAGCCTAAAGCTGCCGGGGGGAAAATCGATCAGCATCGAGGAAATCAAACAGTTGCTCGAACGTTACCGAGCCGCGCTGCGCAAAACGGGGGAGCAACTTGGATGGGCGTACGAGCAGGCAGCCTTTCCATACACGGTGCATGAACGCGACCACGTTCTTTATTTGCAAGGCGACGGCCGCTTATACAAAGGGATGGCCATTGCCGTGCGGACAGCCGGAGAAGAAACATGGATTGAGCTGGCATTGGCGCCGGGAGCAACGCACGGGGACAAAGGAAAAGCAAACGAATTCAGCAAATGGATGGCCAAAACGCTTGGCGGCGAACTGCGTTTATTCAGCGGCCGGACGATGTCGTTCGGCCGCGCGTAAACAGCGGCATGGGACCGCTGTTTTTTTGTTCGCCGAACAGCGCCGCTTCCGCACCCAAGGGGCAGATCATGGAATAGATTGCCATATGAAATACTGGCCGGCAAAATACACCGCCGCCGTAGCAGCTGTTGTAAGGAGCGCTTTGCGCGTCGCCAAGCCGAGCTGGCGCGCCAGTAAAAACGCTATGTACATGAAGACGCACAACATCAAGCCGCGGAAAAACGGCCGGTCCCGCCCCGACAGCCACTCGATCAAGGAAAAACTGCTCCAAATCATCATTTGCAGCAAAAAGGCGACATACGCTTTCATCATTTCCATCTCCCGCTTTTCTTTACCATAACGATATGAAACGAAAGCGGAAAATAGTATGAAAAACAGGACAAGAAATGCGCCATTCCCGCATGATAAGAAAAACGACCGGGCCAAGCCCGGTCGTTTCACAGTTACTTCGTAATGATATGAATCGGTGTGCCAAGCGCCACTTCCGCCGCTTCCATGGCAATTTCGCCAAGCGTCGGATGGGCATGGATCGTCAAAGCGATGTCTTCCGCCGTCATGCCGGCTTCAATGGCGAGCCCAAGCTCGGCGATCATGTCAGAAGCATTTGGACCGATGATTTGCGCACCAATGACGACGCCGTCCTCTTTGCGGACAACGAGCTTCAAGAAGCCGTCCGTATCGTTCAGCGCCAAGGCGCGGCCGTTGGCAGCAAACGGGAATTTCGCGGCAATGACGTCAATGCCCTCGTCTTTCGCCTGCTGCTCAAAATAGCCGACCGACGCGCATTCCGGATCGGAGAAGACAACGGCTGGAATGGCCACGTAATCGACTGCCGACGGATGGCCGGCGATGGCTTCCGCAGCCACTTTTCCTTCATACGACGCTTTATGGGCGAGCGCCGGGCCTGGAACGATGTCGCCGATCGCAAAAATGTTCGGCACGCTCGTGCGGCATTGATGATCGACTTCGATCAAGCCGCGGTCTGTCATTTTCACGCCGAGCTGCTCGAGCCCAAGCTCGTCCGTATTCGGCCGGCGGCCGACGGTGACGAGCACATAGTCGGCGTCAATCGTTTTCGTTTCGCCATTCGCCTCATACGTGACCGTGACGCCGTCTTCGCGTTCTTCGGCCCCTTTCGCCAATGCGTTCGTCACGACTTCAACGCCTTTTTTCTTCAGGCGCTTCTTGATGATGGCGGCCATTTGCTTCTCAAAACCGGACAAAATTTCGCCGGCCCCTTCTAAAATGTTCACTTTCGTCCCAAAGTTGGCGTAAGCCGTACCGAGTTCGATGCCAATATAGCCGCCGCCGATGACCACGAGCGATTTCGGCACTTCCCCAAGGTTGAGAGCTCCCGTCGAGTCAAGAATGCGGTTGGAAAACTTGAAGTTCGGGAGCTCGATCGGACGCGAGCCGGTGGCGATAATCGCGTTTTTAAACGTATACGTCTGCGCGCTATCGCCGTTGACGACACGCACCGTATTGGCGTCGACGAAGTACGCTTCCCCTTTGACGATCTCTACTTTGTTTCCTTTTAACAGCCCTTCGACGCCGCCCGTTAATTTTTTCACGACGCTTGCTTTCCATTCTTGCACTTTGGCAAAATCGACGGTGACGTTCTCCGCCTTAATGCCCATTTCTTCGGAATGCTTCGCCTGCTCATAGCGGTGGCTTGCGGAGATCAGCGCCTTTGACGGGATGCAGCCAACATTTAAGCAGACGCCGCCTAAATTGCCCTTTTCCACAATCGTCACTTTTTGTCCGAGCTGCGCGGCGCGGATGGCGGCGACATACCCGCCAGGACCGGCGCCGACGACAAGCGTTTCCGTTTCAATTGCAAAATCGCCAACTACCATCGTTTTACGCCTCCATTAGTAATAATTCTGGGTCACTCAACAGCCGTTTGATATGGTTGAGCGCTTTTTGCGCTGTCGCCCCGTCGATCATCCGGTGGTCAAAGCTGAGCGAGAGCGCCAGCATCGGGGCAGCGACAATTTCACCGTCACGGACGATCGGCTTTTCCGCAATGCGGCCGATGCCAAGAATCGCCACTTCCGGATGGTTGATGACCGGGGTAAACCATTGCCCGCCGGCCGAACCGATGTTTGTAATCGTGCACGAAGCGCCTTTCATTTCTCCCGGCGTCAGTTTGCCGTCGCGCGCTTTTTCAGCGAGTTCGTTGATTTCCTTCGCCAGCGCGAAAATCGGCTTCCGGTCGGCATGTTTAATGACCGGCACAAGCAAGCCGCGGTCCGTATCAGCGGCGATGCCGATATTGTAATAATGCTTCCGGATGATTTCTTCCGTCTCATCATCAATGGACGTATTCAACACTGGGTATTCACGCAGCGCGGAAACGAGCGCTTTGACGACGTACGGCAAAAACGTTAGCTTGATGCCTTTTTCCGCGGCAATAGCCTTGAATTTTTTCCGGTGAGCAACAAGCTTCGTCACATCGGCTTCGTCCATCAGCGTCACGTGCGGGGCCGTATGTTTCGAATGCACCATGGCCTTGGCGATCGCCCGACGGATGCCGCTCATTTTCTCGCGCGTTTCCGGGAATTCGCCTTCTGGCGCCGCCGGTTTCGCTGCCGCCGGCGCCGCTTTTTCCTCCGCTGCGGCCGGTGCCGGTTTTGCGCCGCCGGCAAGGAAAGCGTCAATATCTTCTTTCAGGACGCGGCCGTTTTTGCCCGTTCCTTGGACAAGCCGAATATCGACGCCTTTTTCGCGCGCATACTTGCGCACGGACGGCATGGCGATGACGCGGCGGTTCGGGTCAGCCTCCGCTTCAGCTGCCGGTGCATTGGGAGCGACAGCGTCAACCTTTTCCTCTTTCGACACCGTTTCCGTTTTTTCCTCTTTTTTCGCTTCTTCTTGCTCTTGTCCTTTAAACGTCATGTTTTCATAACCCGGCGCATCGAGCGTGATGAGCGTTTGCCCGACCGTTGCCACTGTTCCCTCCGGGACGAGGATTTCAAGCACTTTCCCTTTGACCGGGGAGGGAATTTCGACAACCGCCTTGTCATTTTGCACTTCGCACAATACATCGTCTTCGTTCACTTCATCGCCCGGTTTCACAAACCATTTGACAATTTCACCTTCGTGGATGCCTTCGCCAATGTCCGGCAGCTTAAATTCAAAAGCCACTGTAGGTCGACCTCCTATCGTTTGCCGAAAATGGGCGGGGGAAGGCGTTCCGCTCCCCCGAATTTGTCCGCTGTTAGAAGTTCATCACTTTTTTCGCCGTTTCGATTACATCTTTAAAGTTCGGCAGCCATACCGATTCCGCCTGAGCAAACGGATAGACCGTGTCCGGAGCGGCCACGCGCAACACCGGCGCCTCAAGGCTTAAGATGGCGCGTTCGTTAATCTCCGCCACGACGTTGGCGGCGATGCCAGCCTGCCGTTGCGCTTCTTGAACGACAATGGCGCGGCCCGTTTTTTCGACCGAACCGATGATCGTTTCAATATCGAGCGGCTGCACGGTGCGCAAGTCGACGACTTCGGCAGAAATGCCTTCCTTCTCTAATTCTGCCGCCGCTTTTAACGATTCATGCACCATGGCGCCGTACGCGATGATCGTGATGTCTTTTCCTTCCCGCTTAATGTCCGCCTTGCCGATCGGAATCGTGTATTCCCCTTCCGGCACTTCCTGACGGAACGAACGGTACAGCTTCAAATGTTCAAGGAAAATGACCGGGTCGTTGTCGCGAATCGCCGAGATGAGCAGCCCTTTCGCATCATACGGCGTCGACGGAATGACAACCTTCAAGCCTGGCTGTTGGGCGACAAGCCCTTCCAAGCTGTCTGAGTGCAACTCCGGCGTATGGACGCCGCCGCCAAACGGAGAACGGATCGTAATCGGCATATGGTAGCGTCCGCCCGTACGATAGCGGATGCGCGCCATTTGCCCGCAAATCGAATCCATCGCTTCATACACGAAGCCGAAAAACTGGATTTCCGGCACCGGGCGAAACCCTTGCAGCGCCAAACCGATCGCCAAGCCGCCGATTCCTGATTCGGCGAGCGGCGTGTCAAAAACGCGATCTTCGCCAAATTCGGCCTGCAGCCCTTCCGTCGCCCGGAATACGCCGCCGTTGACCCCAACGTCTTCCCCGAAAATGAGCACGTTCGGATCATTTTTCAACTCGATGCGCAGCGCATCGGTGATCGCCTGAACCATTGTCATTTGCGCCATGGCTTACTTCGACTCCTTCTCTTTGTAAATTTCATACTGCTCCTTCAAATTGAACGGCAGCTCTTCAAACATGATGCTGATCAAGTCGGTCACTTTTTGTTTCGGCGTTTCGTCCGCTTTTTTGATCGCTTCCTTGATGTCCTCTTTCGCCTGCTCGATGACGCGGTTTTCTTCCTCTTCGCTCCATAAACCTTTCGCTTCTAAAAACTTGCGGAAGCGGACAAGCGGGTCTTTTTTCGCCCATTCGTTTTCGAGTTCTTTCGAACGATAGCGCGTCGGATCGTCACCGGACATCGTATGCGGGCCATAGCGGAAGCAGAGCGTTTCAATGAGCGTCGGCCCTTCGCCGTTAATGGCGCGCTCGCGAGCAGCTTTGACCGCTGCGTAGACCGCAAGCGGGTCCATGCCGTCAACTTGAATGCCCGGAATGCCGGCGGCGACTGCTTTTTGCGCCAATGTTTTGGCAACGGTTTGCTTTTCGACCGGCGTCGAGATGGCAAAGCGGTTGTTTTGCACGACAAAGATGGCCGGCGCCTTAAACGCCCCCGCAAAGTTGATCCCTTCGTAGAAATCGCCTTGCGACGTGCCGCCGTCGCCCGTATATGTAATCGCCACTGCTTTTTTGCCCCGCATTTTCAAGCCGAGCGCCACGCCGGCCGCTTGAATGTATTGGGCGCCGATGATGATTTGCGGCGGCAAGACGTTGACGCCTTCAGGAATTTGGTTGCCATGAAAGTGGCCGCGCGAGAACAAAAACGCCTGATACAGCGGAAGCCCATGCCAAATGATTTGCGGAACGTCGCGATATCCCGGCAAAATAAAATCTTCTTTTTCCAATGCAAAATGGCTGGCAATTTGGCTCGCTTCCTGCCCGGCGGTCGGCGCATAAAACCCGAGTCTCCCTTGGCGGTTCAACGAAATGGAGCGCTGGTCAAGAATGCGCGTATACACCATGCGGCGCATCAGCTCTTTCAGCTGCTCATCGCTCAGCTCCGGCATCGCCTCTTCATTGACGACTTCTCCTTCCTCATTCAAAATTTGAAATGTCGGGAACTGCTCGGCTACTTTCTCGAGCTGCTCCGCAAATGGGAATTGGAAGGTCTTTACACCCATCTTGTTCACCTCTGCCTTTCATCAAGAAATTTGGAAATCAGGCTGTCTTCATCCATATACTATTAATGTACCCAAAAGAAAGAAGAAATAAAAAGCAGCCGCCGCTTGGCGCAACGGAAACCGAAAACGGCGCCGACATCTGTATTACTATTTTTTATATCCTCATTAACACAGCATCTGTTCGCAAGTTTTAGTTTACACTTTATTTTTCACGCCGTCAACGACTTTGATTTTCCGTTGCTTTCCCTTTTGTCTCCTGGTTGTATTTGGAATCAGGAACATTCCTGAAAACATCTGTTATATTACATCGAAACAACACTGTATTAATTCTGTATTATATTTTTCGGGAAATGCAAAACGCAATGTCCGTTCACGTTATTGACAGCGCTTTCTTAAGTTTCTTTTCCGATTATTCCTTATACGCCGATAATATCTCCAGACGGCCGCATTTTCATTTACGGCGCACAGGCATTTTTGTTAGACTAACACTGTAGACCGCGATGCGAGAGACAGGAGTGAAAAGGCGAATGATCACCATGAAAGATATCATTAAAGAAGGGCATCCGACGCTGCGGAAAGTGGCTGAGCCCGTTCCGCTGCCGCCTACAGAGGAAGACAAACGCATTTTGCAAAGCTTGCTTGACTATGTGAAAATGAGCCAAGATCCGGAACTGGCGGCCAAATACGGCCTGCGGCCCGGCATCGGCCTCGCCGCTCCGCAAATCAACGTCTCCAAACGGATGATTGCCGTCCATGTCACTGATGAAAACGGAACGCTGTACAGCTATGCCTTGTTCAATCCGAAAATCGTCAGCCACTCTGTGCAGCAATGTTATTTGACGACGGGGGAAGGCTGCCTGTCGGTCGACCGTGATGTGCCCGGATACGTACCGCGCTATGCCCGCATCACGGTCACCGGCACGACGCTCGACGGCGAGGAAGTCACCTTGCGCCTCAAAGGATTGCCAGCCATCGTCTTCCAGCATGAAATCGACCATTTAAACGGCATTATGTTTTATGACCGCATCAATCCGGACGACCCGTTCCAAGTACCAGACGGGGCGATCCCGATCGGGCGCTGAACCGTGGCCGGCCATGCCAAACAGCCGCCCCGCCGAATGAGCGGCGGGGCGGCTGTTTATGGAATCAATTGCAATTGTTTCAATCCGTACCATATGCCTTCTTCACTGACCGGTTTCGTTACAAAATCGGCGACCCGTTTCACTTCCTCATGGGCATTTCCCATCGCCACGCCGGTTCCGACGAACGACAACATTTCAATGTCGTTCAGCCCATCGCCGAACGCATACACATCGCCTTTGTCAATCCCGAGCTTCTCAATCATCAGGCGGATCCCCTCCGCTTTCGATCCCCCTGCCGGCAGCACATCGGTCGACACATCGTGCCAGCGGACAAAACGGAATTCTGGATAATTGCGCACGTACGGTTCTTCTTCTGCGGCGCGGCAAAACAGCAGCGCTTGGTAAATGTCATTGTTTTCGTAATAAAGGGGATCGACAGGCGGGTGGGAAAACTTCAAGCTTCCCATGCTGACATGAATGTGCGGATGGTCGCCGACGCTCGCCCTCATTTCCTCCGCGTCCATAAAGACGAGCGGATGACCGTTGCGGTGGGCGTCCTCAGCCAACGTCCGCACTTTCTCGCGGCGGAGCGGACGCTTATGCAGGACAGTTCCTTCAAAAACGACGTATTGCCCGTTGAAGCTGACGAACGAGTCGATCCCAAGCTGGCGGCGTACATCCGCAAACATAAACGGCGCCCGGCCGGTGGCGATGGCGACATAGACGCCGGCCTGTTTTAGCTGACGGATCGCCTCAACGGTTGATGGCGGCAGCTGTTTTTGTTCATCAAGCAGCGTGCCGTCAATGTCGAAAAACACGATTTTTCTGCCCACGTTCTCTTCTCCTTGCCGAAAATGTATTCACTGTTTACCGTACTGAAAAACAATTGGAATGTCAACCGAAAGACACGGCTCGTTCCATTTTTACCCATGAAAAACAAGCCTCCACCTACATAACATATATAATAGAAACATTTACTTTCGTCGCAAATTGAGTACAATAAAAAGTAAGGAGTGATGAAAAATGTTGAAAAAGCTGAAAAAAAAGCTGCTTCAACAGTGGAAAGATTTGCTCCGGAAAAAATTGATCGCCTAACTGTTCCAACAACAGCCCTTCGGACGGAAGGGCTTCTTTCCCACTTTGGCGAATGAAACGGCCAAAATCCGTCAAAGATGATACGTACCGTCGGCACACCTCCCGCCTGTTTTTTGCTTTTGAACGACAAAAAACATGAAAACGGGGTTGCATTTTTATATAATGGAAAAGCAATCATTGTACGATAAGGAGAGATTCGGTCATGATTTTCAAAGTGTTTTACCAAGACAACGCGGAAGAGGTGCCCGTGAGAGAAAAAACGAAAACACTCTACATTGAAGCAGAATCAGAGCGGGAAGTACGCCAAAAGCTGCAAAACCGTCCGATCAATATCGAGTATATTCAGCCGTTAGAGGGGGCGCATTTGGAGTACGAAAAGAAAAGCGCTAATTTTCAAGTATTGGAGATCTCATCATGAAACTATTAACGGATCAGCAAGTCGGTGTGTTTGCCCTCGGCGGACTGGGTGAAATCGGGAAAAATACATATGGCGTACAATTTCAAGACGAAATTATTGTGATTGACGCGGGCATCAAGTTTCCAGAAGACGAATTGCTCGGCATCGACTACGTCATCCCGGACTATTCGTATTTAGTCAAGCACGCGGAAAAAGTGAAAGGGCTGTTCATTACCCATGGGCATGAAGACCATATCGGCGGCATTCCGTATTTGCTCCGGCAGGTGAACATCCCGATTTACGGCGGCAAGCTGGCGCTCGGGCTCATCCGCAATAAACTCGAAGAGCACGGGTTGCTGCGTCAGGCAAAACTCATTGAAATTCGCGAAGAGGATGTCATTCGCTTCCAAAAAACAGCGGTCACTTTTTTCCGGACGACGCACAGCATTCCGGACAGCTACGGCATCGTCGTTAAAACGCCGGTTGGCCAAATCGTCCACACAGGAGACTTTAAATTCGACTTTACACCGGTCGGCGAACCGGCAAATTTGACAAAAATGGCAGAAATCGGGAAGGAAGGCGTGCTTTGCTTGCTCTCGGACAGCACGAACAGTGAAATTCCGCATTTCACGATGTCCGAGCGGCGCGTCGGCGAGAGCATCCACGACATTTTCCGCAAAGTGAACGGCCGGATTATTTTTGCAACGTTTGCGTCCAACATCCATCGGCTTCAACAAGTGACCGAAGCGGCGGTCGCCAACAACCGGAAAATCGCTGTCTTCGGCCGCAGCATGGAAGCGGCGATTGAAATCGGCCAAGAACTCGGTTACATCAAATGCCCAAAAGGCACGTTTGTTGACGCTAACGAAATCAACCGCCTGCCGGCCAATCGGGTGACGATTTTGTGCACCGGCAGCCAAGGCGAGCCGATGGCGGCGTTGTCGCGCATCGCCAACGGCACGCACCGGCAAATTCAAATCATCCCAGGCGACACGGTTGTTTTCTCCTCATCGCCAATTCCGGGCAACACCGTGAGCGTCAACCGGACGATCAACATGCTGTACAGAGCCGGTGCGGAAGTGATCCACGGCCCGCTTAACGACATCCATACGTCCGGCCACGGCGGGCAAGAAGAGCAAAAACTGATGATCCGGCTCATGAAGCCAAAATATTTCATGCCGATCCACGGCGAATACCGGATGCAAAAAATGCACGCCAAGCTCGCCATTGACTGCGGCGTGCCGGAGGAAAACTGCTTTATTATGGACAATGGCGAGGTGCTCGGCATCAGTGAACACGAGGCGCGCATCGTCGGCAAAATTCCGTCCGGCTCCGTTTATATTGACGGCAGCGGCGTCGGCGACATCGGCAACATCGTCTTGCGCGACCGCCGCATTTTGTCAGAGGAAGGACTCGTCATCGTTGTCGTCAGCATCAACATGAAAGAATTCAAAATCGCTGCCGGGCCAGATATTATCTCCCGCGGCTTCGTCTACATGCGCGAGTCAGGCGACTTGATCAGCGAGGCGCAGGCGCTCATTGCGAAACATCTCGAAAAAGTGCTTGAGCGGAAAACGAATCAATGGTCGGAAATTAAAAATGAAATCACCGAAACGCTCGCCCCGTTCTTGTATGAACGGACGAGACGGCGGCCAATGATTTTGCCGATTATTATGGAAATTTAACAAAAAAATGGGGCTGACCCAAAAGTCCGCCAAAAAGCGGACTTTTGGAGTCAGCCCTCTCTGGTTTTTGTATATTTTACCAAACGGAACAAAATTCCGACTCTGTT